>CAYXJH010000246.1:0-5340 GCA_964465415.1 uncultured Gemmatimonadaceae bacterium | reverse complement strand
GAGGAGCGGCATGGCGTTGTCCCGGACCACGCCGGTCGGCTCGCCGCCCGGGTCCCGCTCCACGCGCCCACCGTCGGGGTCCGGCGTGCCGGCCTCGACACCGGCGGCCCTGAGTGCGGCCGAGTTTGCCCAGAGACTGTGCATGTCGAGGCTCTGGAGCACGACGGGCCGATCGGGGGCGACCTCGTCGAGAATCCGCCGGTGAGGGGACTCGGACCATCGGTGCGGGTTCCAACCACGCCCAACGACCCACGATGAACCGGAGGCCGCAGCGGCGGCCGCTGCAACGGCACGTGCGACCTCGGCCGGGGAGGTGGTCCCGGTCACGTCCACGCCGCGCCGGGACAGCGCCCACTCGATCAGGTGGACGTGGGAGTCCGTTAGGCCCGGGGTCACGATGAGCCCGGGAAGGTCGAGGATCACGGCGTCCGGGGCGCGGTCTCGCAGCAACCTCTCATCACCTGCGGCTTCGATGCGCCCGTGCCGGACCAGGAGCGCCCGTGCCGTGGGAGGCACGACGTCGGCCGCGCCCGGGGCGAGCCGGATACGCTCTGCCCGGACCAGGACGGGCCCAACGCGGTCAGCGGCCACGTTGCGGATGCCTGGCTGGCGGCCGCGCCACCGCAGGGCTGGTGGAAAAGGGACGGTGGGGGCCGTACCTTGTGGACGCCATGTATCGGATATATGGACCCATACATCGCATCGTACGGACGCCGGAGTACGGACGCAAACCCGGCAAAGTCCTTGCACGCCACCGCGGAGGATGCGCCTGATCGACACGATACCGGAGCTGGAGCGGCTCGCTGGCCAGTTGACTGGGCAGACGCTGATCGCGGCCGATACGGAGGCGGCGGGCTACCACCGCTACCTGGACAGGCTGTGTCTGCTTCAGCTGTCGACCCGGGATCGGACCTGGATTGTCGACACCATAGCGCTCGGCTCTCTCAACCCCATCGCCGACGCATTCGAGAGTCCGGATGTGGAGGTGGTGTTCCACGACGCCGACTTCGACCTGCGCCTGCTGGACCGCGATTTCGGGATCACGGTCCGGGGTCTGTTCGACACGAAGGTCGCCGCCCGGTTCGCAGGGGAGCGCTCGTTCGGGCTCGCGAGCCTCCTGGAGGAGACGCTGGGCGTAGGCCTGGAAAAGAAGCACCAGCGGGCCGATTGGGCCAAGCGCCCGTTGAGCGACGAGCTGCTCGAATACGCCGCCATGGACACGCGCTACCTGCCCCAGCTCCGGGATCTCCTGCGGGACCGGCTCGAGGCGTTGGGTCGCCTCGATTGGGCGAAGGAAGAGTTCCGCCTGGGGGAGCAGGCCCGGTGGAGCGCGCCCGAGGACACCGCCGACGCATATCTCGGGGTCAAGGGCACTCGGGACCTGGGTCCACGCAGCCTCGCCGCGTTGCGGGAGCTGTACGCGTGGCGCGAGTCCGTGGCCCGCGAGCGGGACGCGGCACCCTTCAGGGTCCTTACAAACGAAGTGCTCGTTGAAACGGCACGCCGGCTTCCGCGCGACACCGGGGCATTGGCGTCGGTTCCAGCGCTCTCGGCCGGCAACGCCCGGCGATGGGGGGATTCGCTGCTCGCCGCCGTCGAGCGCGCCCTGGCCGTCCCGGAGTCCGAGCTGCCGGAGAGGCCCCGGCCGCCTCGCCGTCCGCAGCGAGACCCGTCACTCGAGGCGCGGATCGATGCGCTCAAGGCGGCACGGGACCGGGAGGCGGACCGGCTCGGGCTCGAGCGCGGATTCCTAATGCCCCGGTCGCAGCTGGAGGACGTGGCCCGCGCCGAGCCGACCCGCATCGCCGACCTGGAATCGTTGCCGGGCATCCGGCAATGGCAGGTCGAAGCCATGGGCGAAGCACTCATCCGGTCTCTTAGCGAGAACGGGACACCATCACCTGGACAGGGGAGTCTCGATGGGCGTTGACGTGGTTGAACGTGATGACATTTCCGTCTATCTGGTGGCGGGGGTACCGAAGAGCTTCAAGCGGAAGCTCCAGAAGTTCGTGGAGCAGGAAGCGAAGGAGACGGGCGATATCTACATGCTCGACGAGGAGCTCTCCGATTGGGTAATCGCCAGGGTACGCAACGAGAAGCGAGGCGGCCGGGACCGCACGCCCGCAACGGCCGCGTTGTGGCGTGCGTTCTCCGCGCTGAGCGCGGCTCGCTACCACCTCCAGCATTCGCCGGTGGAAGAGGGGCGGGTGCGGGAGCTGCGTAACCAGGTGGAAGAGATCTGGCGCGACCTGAGCCCGATGTTCGCCGAAAGCGAGGACACCCCGGACCCGGAGTGAGTCGGGCTCAGAACCGGTAGGAGAGCCCCACCTGCCGGGTAGCGCCTAGCGGGCCGAGCGCGCGGTACGCCAGGTCTACGCCGACCCGGTCGATCCGGAGCCCGCCACCGAACACCAGGCGGGAATAGCCGTCGCCTGGAGCAGCGCGACTCTCGTAGCCGAGACGAACGACGCCCTCCACGGCGGGGCCCCCGCCCCTCACCTCTAGCCCTGCGCCCAGTCCGGTCCTGGCCTCCCGGCGCCGGCCCTCCAGGGTGACCAAGGCATCGACCGGGCCGACATGCCGCTCGATACCCGCGCCCACTCGAATCGCGCGAGGCAACGGCGCGGCCCGCCCGGCCACCACCTCACCCCCGACGTTCTGGATCGAAGCGCCGATCCGGATGCCCTCCGCCGGCATGACCGACATCCCCCCGTCCACCGCCAGAACGTCATCGGTCAACCCCGCGACGTCCAGCCGGAGCCATCGGGCCGCGACCCCGACGGCCAGAGGCCCCCACCGTCCCGCTCCCCCGATGAGCGAGGTGATCTCCCCACCGGAAGCCGTGGCGCCGGACGGGTGGCCGACGTGCGAGCCTGACCCCGGCTCAAGGACGTCGATCTCGCCGTAGTCGACGAACCGGGTGGAGATGCCGAGGGTGAACGCCCGACGTACCGGGAAGGTGATCACGGCCGCGCCGGCCGACGCCCCGACGGGCAGTGTCTGGTAGGCCGCGGCGAGCGCCACGGTCTCCGCGAAGGCGTTCGCCGGGTTGTACTCCAGCGACCAGCTATCCCGAACCGCGGCCATGGCGTTGCCGAGCGCCAAGGGGCGTGGACCGGGCGGGATCCGGAGCACCGTGGACGCGGACGACCCGGCCCCCTGCGGGGTTGCCGGCGCCACCGAGCCGAGGGTTGCCACGACGGCGGCCAGAGCGAGACCGAGGCAACGGAACGCGTTCATGGCCGCGCGACGAGGAGCTTACGGAGGACGCGGCGGCCCTCCAGCTCCACCACGAGTACGTAGGCCCCGTTGGCCACGGCGCCGCCCGCGTCCGTGTCCAGGGTCCACACGGTGGTGACGGGACCGATGTCGTGGAACGAGCGAACGCGCTCCGCGGCCAGCGTGTAGATCGCGATGGAGCGGGGGGGCTCGGCGTACCCGATGACCAGCGCCCCGGTGCGGATGGGATTGGCCGACAGCGTGACCGGCTCGGCCGGCCCGGCGAACCCATCGGGCCGAAGCCGGCGGACCGCAGCCTCGACATCCAGCTTGCCGGTGCCCCAGACCGGATCCGGCACCGTGCCTGGCACGAAGCGGTCCGCAGCCGCGCTGCCCCGCAGTGTCTCGCGCGCCTCTTCCGGTGTCAGGTCCGGCTCGATCTGCAGCAGGATGGCGACGGCCGCCGCGACCTGCGGCCCCGAGATGCTGGTCCCGAGCAGGGCGGCATGGACGGAATCCGCCTCGACCAGCCATGGTACCGGGTCCCAGAGCGAGGCATCCCGGCCGAGCGCGGCGACGACGACCTTGCCGGGCGCCGTGAGGTCTGGCTTCGACACGCCGTCACGGCGAGGGCCCGGGCTGCTGAAGTACGCGATGTCGCCCCGCTGCTCGCGGATCGGGAACAGCTGCTCGTCCTCCACGCCGATCCACTCGTGGCGCGTGACGTGTGCGCCCACCGCGAGGACGCGGTCGGCGCTGGCGGGTACGCCCACCAGATAGCGGTTCGTCGTGCCCCCCTCCAGCGCCGCTTCCGTAACCGCCTGGAAGGAAGTTCCGATCAGCCACAGGTGGTAGTCACCGCCACGGGGAACCGTCAGCGGCGAAACCTGGATGGACCAGAGCCCGGGGTCGGGCGGCGCGTTCTCATCCGCATCCAGGATCGCGATCAGCGCGCCATGGTCACCATTGAGCGGCGACGGGCCGTCCGCGGCGTTCACGATGATTACGGCACCGCCGGGCGTCTCCACGAATACCGTATCGCCCGTCGCCGCGCTGACGGCGTCCCCGCGCGGAGACCGAACCGTGATGAGCACGGAGTCGGCCCCATCGTACCAGAGCTCCAGAAGCGCCGCGTCGTTGGCGGGCCCCGGCGTCGGCTCGTACTGGGGAATCCGGAGGCCGTGCGGAGCCGCGCCCGCACGTCCCTGTGCGTGGAACGGCCCGTTGGTGATCTGGGGTACGGTATTGCGATGGTCGCCTGCATTGCCGGACCCGGACACGATGATCCGGCCCGGCCCGCTCAGGGCGTCCAGCGCCCGCTCCAGCAGCGTAGTGCCATCGTGGGGACCAGACTGGGAAGACAGGGACACGTTGACCACTGCCGGCCGGCCCAACGCTTCCGCCCGGGCGAAGATGTAGGCGACGCCATCGATCAGGCGGTCCGCGGTGAATTCGGCGTCGCCGCCCTTCACTATGATCAGGTCGGCCGCCGGCGCGCCTCCGACGAACCGGTGCGCCGGCATGCCCCGCCCCGTCGCCGACCCATTGCCCGCCGCCGTCCCCGCCACGTGGGTCCCGTGGCCGATGCGATCGACCATGGGGCACCCGTTCGCCTCGATGGTCGCTGCGCCGCACTCGACGCCATAGTCGAACGCGTGGCTCCCGATGGCGCCAGGCCCCGTGCCGTCCAGGATCTGGTCCCATGCGAACAGCACACGCGTGTTCCCCGCGGCATCGCGGAAGTCGTCATGCTCCAAATCGAGCCCCGAATCGTAGATCCCCACGATCACGCCGCGACCAACCAGTCCCTCCCACCGTCCGTCCGCGCGCTGCCGAAGCGATTGGAACCCTGCGTCCGCCGCGGCGGAATCGCTTAGAACAGTCGGGACCGCCGACCCTTCAGCGGGCCCGACGCTCGTGGCCGCGGATCCGACGGTCAGCGCGCGCGCACGCCAGCCCAGTGCGCTCAACGTGGTGGCCGCCTCCATCGCCCGGATCCCGGGCTCCGCGAGCAAGGCGGGCAGCGCGTCCAGGGGAACGCGGGCAGTCACCACGTCTCCCGCGCGCGTCCCGATCCGCGCCCCGTGCCGCCTCAGCGCGGTCTCCCCACCCGCACCCACG
>CAYXJH010000245.1:0-5381 GCA_964465415.1 uncultured Gemmatimonadaceae bacterium | reverse complement strand
AGCGCTGCCAGTGGTCGATCATGAACTGGGACCAGTGGGCGTGGCCCTGGTAGCCGTCGGCCACGTAGCCGGACTTGATGGCGTGGCTGCCCAGCGACTCGTAGAGCGCGTACGCCTCATCCATCTGCTCTTCGTAGTTCGTGATCCCGCCTGACGTCTCGTTGTGCATGATCAGCATGACGCCGCGCTCCCGTGCGTACCGGGCCACCTCCTCCAGGTCGTAGCTGGGGTGGGACTCGGTAAACGAGAAGAGCTGGGCGTTCTCGATCCAGTCCCCGTCCCACCCGATGTTCCAGCCTTCCACCAGCACACCGCCGATGCCGTTCTCGGCGGCGAAATCGATGTACCGCTTGGCGTTCTCGGTCGTGGCACCATGGAGGGGCCCCGAGCCCCAGGTCATGGTGTTGATGTGCATGCCCCACCAGATGCCCACGTACTTCATGGGCCGGATCCAGTCCGCGTCCGGCAGCTGGCTGGGTGGGTTCAGGTTGAGGCCGAGCACGGACGGCACCAGGTCCGCGGGGCGATCGGCGAGCTGGATGGTCCGCCACGGAGAGGCGAAGGGCGTGCGGCCCCGGACCTTTACGCCGTCGGCCATGGGCGCCAGTGCGGCAACCAGCGTTCGGTCCTCCATGTGCCGCTGGCCGGCCAGGTTCATGCGGGCGTAATCGACCAGGTGCGCCTCATGGATCACGATGTAGGTGCGGAGGTCCCGGGTCTCCATGGTGAGCGGGGTCTGGATGCTATCCAGCAGGCTCACCGGCGACGTGGAGTACAACATCTCGGAGCGATCCAGGCGGGGCCGGTTCGACGGGATCCACCAGGTCTTCGCGTCGTCGGCCAGGGCAAATTCGGTCAGTTCCTCCATGATCTCGAAGTCGGTGAGACCGGATTGCTCGGGTACGTCGTAGCGGAAGGCGACGCCGTCATCGAACGCGCGAACGACCAGGTCGAACCGCCGGGCCGGTGCGTCTGTCTCTTCGATATGGACCCGGAGCTCGTTGTGATGATCGCGCACCCGGGCCACCTCGCCCCAGGGCTGGGTCCACGTCTCGTCGACAGAGTTCCGGGCCACTCCCGACACCCGCAGGCCATCCCGGAGCGGGGGCGCCCCGTTGAACTCGAGGCCAAGCATCGACGGCATGATGATCGTCCGATCGTCGCGCTGGACGCTGTAGTGGAGCCGCCCGTCCACGATTTCGACAGCCACCACGTTTCGGCCATCGGGGGATGAGACGCTCTGGATGTCCTGGGCGCGGGCGGCAACGGGGGCCAGCACCCAGCCCATGGCGAGGTGAACAGCAAGCATACGGCGGTATCGGCATCCGGTCATTCGAAGCTCCGATCGGTCATGAAGGGTCCGTAGACGAGCGCAGCCCCGCCACTCTGCGCGGCGGGGCTGCGTTCTCATCGGGTCGTCCGTATCGCTGCGCGGCACGGGCGCTGCGTCGCCGGCTCAGCCGCCGCCGTAGCACTCCGGGTAATTCTGGCGCAGGTTCGGGTTGGAGACCAGCTCGATGGCGGGGATCGGGTACCACGCACGGCACGCGTCCACTGCCTGCCCCTGCTGCGCGTTCCCCTTCCATGCCCACAGGTACTCGCCGCCCGTGAACAGCCCGTAGCGAATCAGGTCGGTCCGCCGATGACCCTCCCAGAACAGCTCCCGCGCCCGCTCATCCAGAATGAAGCCAAGAGTGAGCTGGTCGGCGGTGATGTTCCCGCTCGTGTCCCCGTACGCCCGTTCCCGGATCCGATTCACGTACTCGACGGCCTGCGCCAACGAGCCTCCTCCGCCACGGAGATGGGCCTCGGCGTACATGAGGTACGCATCGGCCAACCGGAACATGGGATAGTCGATGTCGGGATGCGTCGAGTTCGACCCGGGCACCCCGGCCGCCGTTACGTTCCTGTACTTGGGGGCCGCGTACCCGTGGTTGAAGTTCGGGATCTGATCCACCTGGAGCTGCTGGCCGGCGGTATAGAAGATCCCGGCGCGGCTGTCCGGCCCAGTGACGCCGCCCTGGAACTTGGCGACGAGTTGTGGCGTGACGCGGAGGCCCCACCACGCTTCACCCGACCCGTAGGTCCCGGGGTTCATGCTGCCGCCGATGGCAGCGTTGACGAGGAACGTGGTGCCGCCCCACGTCCGGGTCCGCGCGCCGTCGAACGGGACCGGGAAGATGATCTCGGGCGACGTGTGGTTGTCGGCCAGGAAGTTCCGGATATAGCTCGGCGCCAGCTGGTACGCGCCGGGCGTGATCACACCCTCCACGGCCGCGAGAGCGTCGCCGTAGCGAGCTCCGACCCCGTAGGCCTCGGCATTCATGTGGACCTTGGCCAGCAACATCAGGACTGCGCCCTGGTCCGCGCGGCCGTACGCCGCCTGCCCCACACCCGGCAAAGCGGGACGGATGTCGTTGAGCTCCTGGACCAGGAAGTCGAACAGCTCTGCGCGCGTGTTCTGCGAGGGCCGTGCTCCAAGGGGTTGGTCCTCGGTGATCAGCGGGATCTCGCCGAACAGGTCGAGACCGTGCCAGTAGCTGAGCGCGCGCAGGAACCTGGCCTCGGCCCGGTAGCGCTGGATCTCGGCGCGCAGCGCGTCGCTCACGCCTCGCTCCGTCAACACGGCGTCCGAGGTCTCCCGCAGGAACTCGTTCGCCAGCGTAACCTGGTAGAAGACCCGATAGTAGAACGCGGTGGTGAACCGGTTCGCGGACCCCCAGTCCATGGTGTTCATTTCCGGCAGGCTGTCGTCGCCCCAGCCGATCACCGCCTCATCGGTGGGCAGCGTCTGGAGCTGCCAGAGGCCACGGACGTACTGGCTGAAGCCTTCGTCGATTCCCTCGATGTCGGGCTCGCCCGCGGGGCCCTGCTGCCCACTCACCGCCAGCCCGGCGTACAGCTTGGCGGCGAACGCACGGTACGAGGACGGATCGTTGAAGATGTTCTCGCTCGATACCGTGCTGGTCGGGTTGGTGGTGAGGTCAGTGCACGCGAAGGCCCCGAGCAGCAGGACGGCCGTCGCTGTGAGCTTGATGCTGTTCATGTACATGGCTCTGTCCTTACTCATGGCCGTTCAAAACACCACGTTGACCCCGGTCGTGAACGTCCGGGACCGCGGGTAGATCTGGTTGTCGATGCCCAGCAATCCTGCCTCCGGGTCGACGCCGGTGTAGTTGGTCAACGTGAACACGTTCTGCACGGTCCCGAAGATCCGGGCCTGTTGCATCCCGCGGAACTGCGGGATCGTGTAGCCCAGCGTCAGGTTGTCCATGCGCAGGAACGATGCGTCTTCGATGTAGACATCCGAGAAGAAGTTGGAGTCGGTGAAGTGGTACCGACTGACCGACTTGTGCAGGTTGACCGGCCCTGCGGCCTCGTTCAGCCGGTTGTAGTAGCCCTGCTGTGAGGCCAGGTTGTTGTATACGTAGTTTCCCACGTGCGCCCGCAACGAGAAGCTCAGCCCCACGTTGCCGTACTCGAGCTGCGAGTTGTGTCCGAACATCCACGTCGGCGCCGGGTTGTGGTGGATCACGCGGTCGTCGATGGTGATGTTGTTATCGCCCGTGATGTCCTCGTACCGGTCCATCATGCTGCCTGTCGGGACCGGATTGCCGTTCGCATCGAGCCGGTGCCGGTGGACGTAGAACGAGTTCACCGGATGACCAGGCTGGAGCACCTGGATGGTGCTGCCCACGCCCCCGGCGATCCCGCCGACCAGGATCCGGTCGGTGCCGTCACCGAACGGGTTGATGCTGAGCAGCTCATTTCGGTTCGTGGAGGCCGTGAACCCCGTGTTCCACCGCAGCCTCCCCTCCAGAACCTGGGCGTTGAGCCCGAGCTCGAAGCCCTGGTTCCGCATGCTGCCGATGTTCGTGGTCACGAAATTGGACAGGAACGTGCCCGCGGCGACCGGGACCCGGAAGATCAGGTCGTCCGTGTCCTTGATGTAGTAGTCCAGCGACCCGACGATACGGTTGTCCATGAACCCGTAGTCGATCCCCACGTTGTAGGAGGTGGTCTCCTCCCACTTGATGTTGGGATCGACCGCGTTCGGACGGATCGTGGTGATCCACTCGTTGCCCCACTGGACCTGGGTGAACTCGTCGCCGTAGCGGTAGGCCGCGGCCCACATGTAGTCGTCGAACGACTGGTTTCCGGTCATCCCCCACGACGCCCGCAGCTTGAGGTCCGACAGCCAGTCGTTCCCCTCCATGAAAGGCTCACCGGATACACGCCAGGCGACGGCGGCGGACGGGAAGGTCCCCCACTGGTTGCCGGGCCCGAACCGGGACGACCCGTCCCGGCGAACGCTGAGCGTCACCAGGTACCGGTCATCGAGCGTGTAGTTGGCCCGGGCGAAGAACGACGCCAGGCGTCCTTCCCGGTCGGACAACCGTGTGACTGTCTCCTCCGCGGTCGGCACGCCGCTGGGTCCGAGGAGGTCGGTGGAGAGGCCGAACGCCTCCTGGAACGGGTAGTCGCCACGGCTCAGCTCGTAGGAGTGGCCCGCGGTGATGTCGATATCGCTGGCCGCGCCCACGAGGGTGGAGTAGGTGACGAACGCGTCGAGCAGGCCGGTGGTCTCCCTCGGGTTGGAACGGTTGATGTACCCCGGGTTCGGGTTCTTCTGCTGGCCCCAGAGCGCGGTGGGATAGAACGCCCTGCGCTCCGATGAGGCTACGTCATAGCCGAGTCGCACGGTGGTGGTCATTGCCTCCAGGAACGGCAGACGATACTGCCCTTCCACGCTGGCCAGGCTCCGGTAGGTGACGCCCTCCTCGATCGCCATCTCCAGCTCGGGGATCGGGTTGTTCACCGACTCTACGAAGGCCCACTGCTCCGTGTACCCGGCCGCCGTACGAATCGGCAATGTGGGGTTGAACTCCTGAGCCGCGCCCAACCCGCCCCCGGGAGTGAACTGGTCGTCCGTACGGGCGCCGCGCAGATGCGCCCGGATGTTCAGACGATCGTTCAGGAGACGGTGGTCGGCGTTGATGGCGGCGGAGAACCGCTCCATCTCCGAGCCGCGGACCACGCCTTCCTGGCTGAGATAGCCCAGGGAGAGGCGGTAGTTCAGGTTGTCTGCCGAGCCCGCCAGCGCAACCGAATGCTCCTGGCCGAAGCCGTCGCGCAGAACCTCGTTGCGCCAGTCCGTGCTGGCGTCTCCCAGATACTGGAGCCGCCCCGGCGCCACGGCCGACACCACCTGCCGGAACTCGTCGGCGGTCAGAATGGGCTGGAGGCGCGTCACGGAAGAGGTGGAAAGCGAGCCGCTGTAGGTCAGCTGAGGCTCCCGCAGTGATCCCCTCCGGGTCTCTACCATGATGACGCCGTTCGCGCCGCGCGACCCGTAGATGGCCGCGGCCGATGCGTCCTTG
>CAYXJH010000244.1:0-5390 GCA_964465415.1 uncultured Gemmatimonadaceae bacterium | reverse complement strand
AGCGCTGCCAGTGGTCGATCATGAACTGGGACCAGTGGGCGTGGCCCTGGTAGCCATCGGCCACGTAACCTGACTTGATGGCGTGGCTGCCCAGCGACTCGTAGAGCGCGTACGCCTCGTCCATCTGATCTTCGTAGTTCGTGATCCCGCCGGACGTCTCGTTGTGCATGATGAGCAAGACGCCACGCTCGCGGGCGTAACGGGCCACCTCTTCCAGATCGTAATTCGGGTGGGACTCGGTGAACGAGAAGAGCTGGGCGTTCTCGATCCAGTCCCCGTCCCACCCGATGTTCCAGCCTTCCACCAACACACCGCCGATCCCGTTCTCCGCGGCGAAATCGATATAGCGCTTGGCGTTCTCGGTGGTGGCGCCATGCAGGGGGCCCGACCCCCAGGTCATGGTGTTGATGTGCATTCCCCACCAGATCCCCACGTACTTCATGGGGCGGATCCAGTCGGCGCCCGGCAGCTGGTTCGGTGGGTTCAGGTTGAGGCCGAGGACGGACGGCACCAGGTCCGCGGCCCGGTCGGCGAGCTGGATCGTCCGCCACGGGGAGGCGAACGGCGTGCGACCCCGGACCTTCACGCCATCGGCCATGGGCGCGAGCGCGGCAACCAGCGTACGGTCTTCCATGTGCCGCTGCCCGGCCAGGTTCATCCGGGCGTAATCGACGAGGTGCGCCTCGTGGATCACGATGTAGGTGCGAAGGTCCCGGGTTTCCATGGTGAGCGGCGTCTGGATGTTCTCCAGCAAGCTCACCGGCGAGATCGAGTACAGCATCTCCGAGCGATCCAGGCGCGGGCGGTCCCACGGAATCCACCAGGCCTTCGCGTCGTCGGCCAGGGCGAACTCGGTCAGCTCCTCCATGATCTCGAAGTCGGTGAGCCCGGGCTGCTCGGGCACGTCGTAGCGGAAGGCTACGCCGTCATCGAACGCGCGGACGACCAGGTCGAAGCGTCGGGCCGGCGCCGCCGCCTCTTCGACGTGGACCCGCAACTCGTTGTGATGGTCCCGGACCCGGGCCACTTCGCCCCAGGGCTGGGTCCAGGTCTCGTCGACGCTGTTCCGCGCCGACCCGGTGATGCGGAGGCCGTCACGGAGCGGCGGCGCCCCGGCAAACTCGAAGCCCAGCGCCGAGGGCATGATGATGTTCCGGCCATCGCGCTGGACGCTGTAACGGAGGCCGCCATCGACGACCTGGATAGCGACGGTGTTGCGGCCGTCGGGCGACGCCACGGTCTGCGCGTCCTGGGCCAGCGCGGCCGCCGGCAGCGCGAGCATGCAGCCGAGGGCGAGGGACAGAGCCGGGGAGCGGCTGTAGCGGCGTTCCTTCATGTATCTTCTCCGATGGGTCGGGAATGATCCGTAAACGGCATGCAGCCCCGCCACACGCGGCGGCGGGGCTGCATTCTCATCGAGCGGTGGGGCCGGACACGCAACGCCGCGGCCCCCGGGTCCGCCGGGCCGACCTCAGCCGTAGCACTCCGGGTGGACCTGACGCAAGTTCGGGTTAGAGATCAACTCGACACCCGGGATCGGGTAGAGCGCACGACACGCGTCCACCGCCTGCCCCTGCTGGGCGTTCCCCTTCCACGCCCACAGGTACTCGCCGCCCGTGAACAGGCCGTAGCGAATCAGGTCCGTCCGGCGGTGTCCCTCCCAGAACAGCTCCCGGGCCCGCTCGTCCAGGATGAAGTTCAGCGTGAGCTGGGCGGCGGTGATGTTGCCACTGGTGTTCCCGTACGCCCGCTCGCGGATCCGGTTCACATACTCGACGGCCTGGGCCAGGGACCCACCGCCGCCCCGCAGGTGCGCCTCCGCATACGTGAGATAGGCGTCGGCGAGACGGAACATGGGATAGTCGGTGTCCGGGTGCGTAGAGTTTGCGCCCGGAACCCCGTCCGACGTGACGTTCCGGTACTTCGGAGCAGCGTATCCGTAGGTGAAGTTAGGGATCTGATCGACCTGGAGTTGCTGCCCCGCGGTGTAGAAAATCCCCGCCCGGCCGTCCGGCCCACCGGCGCCGCCCTGGAACGTTGTCACGAGCTGCTGGGTGACCCGCAGCCCCCCCCAGGCCCCGCCCGCCCCGTACGTGGCCGGGGTCATGCTCCCGCCGATGGCGGCGTTGACCAGGAACGTGGTGCCACCCCAGGTCCGCGTCCGTACGCCATCGAACGGCACGGGGAAGATGATCTCGGGCGACGTGTGATTGTCGGCCAGGAAGTTGTGGATGTAGGTCGACGCCAGCTGGTAGGCGCCCGCGTTGATCACGCCTTCGATGGCGGTCATGGCCTCGCCGTAGCGGGCCCCGACGCCATAGGCCTCCGCGTTCATGTAAACCTTGGAGAGGAGCATCAACACGGCGCCCTGGTCGGCTCGGCCGTACGCGGCCTGCCCCACCCCCGGCAAATCGGTGCGGATGTCGTTGAGCTCCTGGACCAGGAAGTCGAACAGCTCGGCCCGGGAGTTCTGGGACGGCCTCACGCCGAGCGGGTCATTCTCGGTGAGCAGCGGGATCTCTCCGAACAGGTCCAGTCCGTGCCAGTAGCTGAGCGCGCGGAGGAACCTGGCCTCGGCCCGGTACCGCTGGATCTCGGTTCGGAGCGCCTCGCTGACGCCACGCTGGGTCAACACGGCGTCCGAGGTTTCTCGCAGGAACTCGTTCGCCAGCGTGACCTGGTAGTAGATCCGATAGTAGAAGGCGGTCGTGAACCGGTTGGCCGCCCCCCACTCCATGGTGTTCATCTCGGGCAGGCTGTCATCGCCCCAGCCGATCACCGCCTCATCGGTAGGCAGCGTCTGGAGCTGCCAGAGGCCCCGGACGTACTGGCTGAAACCCTCGTCGATGCCTTCAATGTCCGGCGCGCCGTCGGGGCCCTGCTGGCCGCTCACCGCCAGGCCGGCGTACAGCTTGGCCGCGAACGCCCGGTAGGAGTCAGGGTCGTTGAAGATGTTCTCACTCGAGACCGTGCTCGTCGGATTCGTGGTGAGGTCGGTACATGCGACCGCTCCGAGCAGCACGACGGCCGTCGCAGTCAGCTTTATGCAGTTCTTGTACATGGCTGTGTCCTTACTCATGGCCGCTCAGAACACCACGTTGACCCCGGTCGAGAACGTCCGGGACCGCGGGTAGATTTGGTTGTCGATGCCCAGGAGGCCCGCCTCCGGGTCGACGCCGGTGTAGTTCGTCAGCGTGAACACGTTCTGCACGGTCCCGAAGATCCGGGCCTGCTGCATCCCGCGGAACTGCGGGATCGTGTAGCCCAGCGTCAGGTTGTCCATGCGCAGGAAGGACGCGTTCTCGATGTAGACATCGGAGAAGAAATTCGAGTCGCGGAAATGATTCTGGGCGACGGACCGGTGCAGGTTCACCAGCCCCGCGGATTCATTCAGCCGGCCGTAATAGCCCTGCTGCGAGGCCAGGTTATTGTACACGTAGTTCCCAAGGTGCGCCCTTAGCGAAAAGCTCAGCCCTACGTTCCCGTACTCGATCTGGGAGTTGTGGCCGAACATCCAGCTCGGGGCCGGGTTGTGGTGAACGACCCGGTCGTCGATCGTGATGTTGCCGTCCCCGGTAATGTCCTCGTACCGGTTGATCATGCTGCCGTCGGGGACCGGGTTGCCCTGGCCGTCCAGCCTGTGGCGGTGGACGAAGAACGAGTTGACCGGGTACCCCGGCTGCAACACCTGGATGGTGCTGCCGACGCCGCCGGCGATCCCACCGACGAGGATCCGATCGGTGCCATCTCCGAACGGGTTGATGCTGAGCAGTTCGTTCCGGTTGGTGGAGGCCGTGAACCCGGTGTTCCACCGGAGCCTGCCCTCCAGGACCTGGGCGTTGATGCCGAACTCGAAGCCCTGGTTCCGCATGCTGCCGATGTTCGTCGTCACGAAGTTGGACAGGAAGGTGCCCGCGGCCACGGGCACGCGGAAGATCAGGTCATCGGTGTCCTTCAGGTAGTAGTCGATCGACCCGACGATCCGGTTGTTCAAGAATCCGTAGTCGATCCCCAGGTTGTAGGAGGTGGTTTCCTCCCACTTGATGTTGGGGTCCACGGCGTTGGGCCGGATCGTAGTGATCCACTCGTTGCCCCACTGGACCTGGGTGAACTCGTCGCCGTACCGGTAGGCGGCGGCCCACATGTAGTCATCGAACGACTGGTTGCCGGTCATCCCCCAGGACGCCCTGAGCTTGAGGTCGGACAGCCAGTCGGTGCCTTCCATGAACTGCTCGCCCGACACCCGCCACGCCACGGCGGCGGACGGGAAGGTGCCCCACTGGTTGCCGGGGCCGAACCGGGAGGACCCATCCCGGCGCACGCTCAGCGTGGCCAGGTAGCGGTCATCGAACGTGTAGTTCGCCCGTGCGAAGAAGGACGAGAGTCGGCCCTCCCGGTCCGCGAGGCGGGTGACCGTTTCCTCGGCCGGCGGCACGCCGCTGGGCCCGAGGAGGTCCGTGGAAAGGCCGTAAGCCTCCTGGAACGGGTAGTCGCCACGGCTCAGCTCGTAGGAGTGGCCCGCCGTGAGGTCGATGTCACTGGCCGCGCCCAGGAGCGTAGAATAGGTAACGAACGCGTCGATCAGGCCTGTGGTCTCCCTGGGGTTCGACCGGTTGATGTATCCGGGGTTCGGGCTCTTCTGCTGGCCCCAGAGCGTGGTCGGATAGAAGGCCCTCCGCTCCGACGACGCGAGGTCGTACCCGAGTCGGACCGTGGTGGTCATGGCCTCCAGGAACGGCAGGCGATACTGCCCTTCAACGCTGGCCAGGCTCCGGTAGGTGACGCCTTCCTCGATCGCCTGCTCCAGCTCAGGGATCGGGTTGTTCACCGACTGCACGAAGTCCCATTGCTCGGTGTATCCCGCCGCGGTCCGGATCGGCAGGGTGGGATCGAGCTCCTGTGCGGCGCCCAGACCGCCGCCCGGGGTGAACTGGTCATCGGTTCGCGCGCCCCGCAGGTGCGCGCGGATGTTGAGCCGGTCGTTCAGGAGCCGGTGGTCCGCGTTCAGGGCGGCGGAGAACCGCTCCATCTGGGAGCCCCGGACGACGCCTTCCTGGCTGAGATAGCCCAGGGAGAGGCGGTAGTTGAGGTTGTCGGCGGTTCCGGCCACGGCGAACGCGTGCTCTTGCCCGATCGCGTCGCGGAGGACCTCGCCGCGCCAGTCGGTGTTCGCGTTGCCCAGGTAGTGGAGCCGACCGGGCGCCACGGCCGACACCACCTGACGGAACTCGTCCGCGGTCAGGATCGGCTGGAGCCGTGTGACGGACGAAGTGGAGAATGAGCCGCTGTAGGTCAGCTGGGGCTCCCGCAGCGATCCTCGCCGGGTCTCCACAAGGATGACGCCGTTCGCGCCGCGCGACCCGTAGATGGCCGCGGCCGATGCGTCCTTG
>CAYXJH010000243.1:0-5428 GCA_964465415.1 uncultured Gemmatimonadaceae bacterium | reverse complement strand
GACCGCGCCCCCCGCGCCCCCCGCGCCCCCCCTCGAGACGTCAGTCCCACCCCCCCACGATCCCCTGCCTCGACACTCCGCTCCGCATCCCTCCCCACCGACTCCATCGCCTTGCCTGTTCCGGCCTGTGTCTTGCCCTCGTATGGGTCATGCGAATCGTTCTCGAGTCGGACTCGTCGATCCGGTTGCTGGACGGCGATGCCGGGCTTGTGGTGGATGGGGGTGCGGGGGTCGGCCTGTCCCCGTTGCATCTGCTGGCCGCGTCGCTCGCGACATGCACGCGGTCGGTCCTGGACGGGTGGGCGCGGGAGGTGGGCCTGCCGACGGAGGCGTTGGAGATCCGGGTCGAGTGGGACCTGGGTTGTGATCCCGTTCAGGTTTCGGCGCTCCGTTTGGATGTGGATTGGCCTGGCTTGCCTGCCCCGCGGGAAGCCGCCGCCCGGCGCGTGGCCGGCCATTGCACGATCCACCATACCCTGATATCGGGGACGAGTCTCTCGACGCGTGTCCACACTTCGTTTTAGGACGGCCGGACCCGGCTGGCCGGACCTCGACACCCCTCATCGTGGTAGGAGGAATCGGTATCCGCGCGACGAGCGTGCGGACGGGTGCGACCGCGCGTGGCGCCCGTGAGGCTGGTGGCGTAGCTTTTCGTGCATGACCGATCATTCGAACGCGGGAGATCGATGCGGATCGTGAAGGGACTGTTGCCGGGCCCGATCCTGGTGTTGCTCCTGCTAGTGGCGGCCGTGCCGCTGGCGGGGCAGCACGGGCTTGCGGACGGCGGTTTGTATGACGGCGCCGTGCCGACGCCGGCGTCCGTGCTGGGATACGAGCTGGGCGACCGGTTCACACCCCATCATCTGATCGTGCGCTACGCGGAGGAGGTGGCGGCGGCCAGCCCGCGGGTTCGACTGGACACGGTCGCCCTGTCGCACGAGGGCCGGGAGGTGCTTTTGGCCACGGTTACGAGCGAGGCGAATCAGGCGCGGCTCGATGAGATCCGTGGCGCCGCGGTCCGGCTGGCCGATCCGCGCGGCGCCTCCACCACGGAACTCGCCGGGCTGGTCGCGACGACGCCTACCATCGTGTGGCTGGGATACACGGTCCACGGTAACGAGGCGTCCGGCGTGGAGGCGGCGCTGGCCACGCTGTATCAGCTGGCGGCGGGCCAGGACGACGACACCCGGATGGTCCTGGACAGCGTCGTCGTCCTGATCGACCCGGTGCAGAACCCGGATGGCCACGAGCGACACGTCCAGCAGGTGCTGTGGGACCGGGGTCGGTTCCCTGCCCCGAATCCGCGGGCAATGGAGCACCAGCTCGGCTGGCACGGGGCCCGAACGAACCACTACCTGTTCGATCTCAACAGGGACTGGATCGTCCATGCGCACCCGGAGACCCGGGGGCGCATGGAGGTGTTCACGAGCTGGTTCCCGCACGTGGCCGCCGACATCCACGAGATGGGCTCGAACACGACCTACTTCTTCGCCCCGCCCATGGATCCGGTGAACCAGAATGTCCACCCCTTGATCTGGAAGGGGTGGGAGCGGTTCTCCACTGGCAACGCCAGGGCCTTCGATGATCAGGGCCTCGGGTTCTTCACCCGTGAAGGCTTCGATGAATTCTTCCCCGGCTACGGCCCGTCGTGGCCGATCATGTCCGGCGCCATCGGGATGACGTACGAGCAGGCGTCGAGCCGGGGTGGCACGATCCGGCGGGATGATGGCACGATCCTGACCCTCCGGGAGGCCACGCAGGGTCACTACTTGGCGAGCATGGCCACGCTCCGAACCGCCGCGCTGCACCGAGCCGAGCGGGTGACCGACTACCTGGCGTTTCGTCAGGCGGCCATTCGGGACCAGGCCGGCAACGCCCTCCGAACGGTCGCTTTCGCGAATGACGGTCAGGGTCGTGCCCACGCCCTGGCCGAAGTCCTGCGCCGGCACGCCGTCGAGGTCGGACGACTCACCCGTCCCACGGATGCCAGCGCCACACCGTACGGCGGGGATCGGTCAACGCGGGTCCGGCTCGACGCCGGCACCTATGTGGTCGATCTGGCGCAGCCGCAGGGCGTACTGGCGAGGGCGCTGCTCGAGCCCGACGCGGCGCTGGATTCGGACTTCGTCGCCGACGAGCTCGCACGCCGCGAGGCGGGCGAGCGGAGCCGCTTCTACGACCTGACCGGCTGGGCGTTGCCGTACCTCTTCCGCGTGGATGCCTGGTGGACGGGTTCCGTCCTGGGGCCGGTTGAAGCGGTGGCGACGGGATCAGGGTCGTTGCTAACCGGCACCGGCGAGCCGCTGCCCGAACGGGCGGGGTACGCGTACGCGTTCGAGCCGGGTGCGGAATCGTCGCTGCGCCTGCTCTCGGCGCTCCTCGCCGCGGACGTCAGGGTCCGCCATGCGACGCGGCCATTCCGATCGGCCGGCACCGACTTCAGCCACGGCGCATTCCTGGTGGTCGTCGGACGCAATGACCCCGGGCTCCATGAGCTGATTTCCGGGAAGGCCGGCGAAACGGGGGCCCGTGTCGTGGCCATCCACAGTGCCCGGGTCGAGGCCGGCGCCGACCTGGGCGGCGCCAGCGTCCGACCGATACCGGAGGCGCGCGTCGCCCTGGTCGGGGGTGAAGGTGTGAGCGTCGCCTCGTTCGGCGCCGCGTGGCACACGTTCGACGAACGGCTCGGCTACCCGGTCACGCGACTCCGGCTGGACGGACTTGCCCGGGCCCTGGACGACTTCAATGTGGTCATCTTGCCGTCCGCGTTCGACGTCCACTCCGTCCTCGGCGAGACGGGCACCGACGCGCTACATCGCTGGGTGCGAGGGGGCGGAACCCTGATCACGCTGGACGCGGCATCGGCGTGGCTGGCATCCGAGAACGGCTTCGGCAGGTTGGCGACCCGGCAGGAGACGGAGCGCCCGGATGGGATGCCCGGCGCGCCATTGCCCGCGGCGGTCCCGGGCGCAATCCTGAGGACCCTGGCGGATACGCCGTCTCCACTGCTGGCCGGCGTCCACCACGACGAGGTGCCGGTACTGCTCTTCGGCGGAACCATCTATGACGAGCCGGCCGACGTCCGGCCGGGCGAGGTCGTGCTTCGCTACGCGCCCGCGGACCGCCTCCGCCTGGCCGGCTATCTGTGGCCGGAGCTGCCCGATCTCATCGCGGAGACGCCGTACCTGTGGTCGGAGCGGATCGGCAGCGGCCGGATCATCGCCTTCACCGGCGACCCGAACTTCCGCGGGATGTGGCGCGGGCTCCTGCCGCTGTTCGCGAACGCCGTATTCCTGGGGGCGACGATGTAGGTCGCGCCTTTGTCATTCACCGACGGGCCGTAGGGACATCATTCAGGAGAAGCACATGCGTCGGACATCCGTTCTAGCGCTCGGGGCAATCGTCGCCCTGGCAGGCTGTGACAGCATCTTCGGACCTTCGAGCAGCGGTCCTGTGATCACGGCCATCTCGCCGGCCACCCTGACCATGGGCGGGTCGGCCACCATAACCGGCCGTGGGTTCGCCGCGAGCGCCGGTCAGAACGCGGTGACCATCGGCGGCGTATCGGCCCAGGTCCTGGAGGCCAGCGCCACCCAGCTCGTGATCGAGGTTCCCGGGGCGGGATCGTTCCCTTGCGGCCCGACGATGGACCAGGACGTGGTGGTGACGGTGGACGGGGAGCAGGCCACTACGGCGCACCCTCTGGCCACCGCCACGGTGGTCACGCTCGGGGTCGGCCAGTCGGTAGCGCTGCACGGCAACGACACCGCCTGCAACGAGCTCGCAGCGGGCGGGACCTATCTCATGAGCGTCTTCAACGTCGCGAACACACCGGGCGGGCTGACGGCGTTCAAGGTGCGCGGAACGGTGCCGGGCATGGCCGCCGATGTCACGGCGCTGGTGCAGCGACAGCGGTACCAGCTCGACCCTCCCCCTCCGACGCCCCCCGCCGAGCCCATGGCGGCCGGCCACCTGAGGATGCTTGAGGCGAACCGCCGTGTCTCACGGCAGCTCGGCGTTCCCCGCCCAGTCCGCGACCCCCGGGCGCCGGGCCAGATGGCGATGACCATGCCCACGATCGTGGGCACGACCCGCACGTTCCGGATCCCCGACATCGACGCGAGCAATCTCTGCTCCTCGTACCACTCGGTGACCGCACGAGCCGTCTTCGTAGGGCCGACGGCGGTGATATGGGAGGATGAGGAAGCGGCCCTCGCCGGTACGATGGATGCCCGCTGGCAACAGATCGGGCAGGAGTACGAGACGGTGATGCAGCCGATCATCGAGGAGTTCTTCGGTGACCCGCTCGCGTATGACGACTTCATCGGCCAGCACGGGTACGTCTCCATGCTGTTCTCGGAGCAGATCAACGATTTCGACTTGCAGCTCAACGGTTTTGTCTACTCCGGCGATTTCTACCGCAGAGCGGATCAATGCGCGTCCAGTGACGAGGCCGCCGTGTTCTACGGGCGCGTCCCCACGGTGGCGGGTGAAGGATTCGAGGGCAACACGGCGCCGGTCTGGGCGTGGGAGATGCGGGCGACCATCATCCACGAGGTCAAGCACCTGGTCTCGTTCGCGCACCGGATCCGCTATGCCGCAGAGACACAGACCGCGCCCAACTTCGAGGCGGTCTGGCTCGAGGAGGCCACGGCCCGCCTTGCCGAGGAATTCTACGCTCGCGCCCTCTCGGGCTACGGCCAGGGTGGCAACGTCACGTACGAGCAGAGCATCTGGTGCGAGCGGAGGCTCGGGCCCAACTGGCCGGACTGCGATCCCATCCCTGCCATCATGGTCAAGCACTTCAACGCCCTGTACACGTACTATGGCGCGATCGAGAACCGCAGCCCACTCGGGCCGACGGTGTCCGGCGATGGCACCTTCTATGGCAGCGGGTGGCTGCTCGTGCGGTGGGCGATGGACCATTCCGGCATGTCGGAAGCTGCGTTCAGCCGGGCGCTGGTGGACGAGTTCTCGAGCGTCGGCGTGGCCAATCTCTCGGCCCGCGCGGGCCGCCCGTTCCGTGACATGCTGGCCGATTTCACGCTGGCCATCGCAGTCGACAACCACCCCAGCGGGGTCACGACGACGCCCGAGCTGAGCTTCCCCAGCTGGAACACCCGGGATGTCCTGGGCGGGTTCCACACGGACATCAGCGCCGACTTCTACCCCAGCCTGTGGCCCCTGCAGACCCGCGCCGTGAGCTTCGGCAACTTCGATGTCGACGTAGGCGGGATCCGTGGCGGGACCGCATCCATCTTCCAGTTGACCGGCAGTGGCGGGGATCGCCAGCTCATCGAGCTGCTCAGTCCGGCGGGCACCGCAGCCCCGGCGGCTCTCGGCCTGGCGATCGTGAGGGTCCAATGACGGGCGCGACCCGGAAGGCCCGCGCCGGCTACGTGACCGGCGGCCGAGTCTTCGGCTACGA
>CAYXJH010000242.1:0-5428 GCA_964465415.1 uncultured Gemmatimonadaceae bacterium | reverse complement strand
TAACGTTGCGTGCGGGCGACCGGGACGGGAGAGTCGCGGAGGTGCGGGCGCGGCTGATGGCGGGCGAGGACGGGGAGGAGCGAAGGCTCGCCGAATCGGGTCGGGATGACCCGACGCTATTCGATGACGACCTCGCGCGGGCGCTGGCCCGGTTCCAGGTGCGGCACACGCTGCACGAGGACGGGGCGTTCGGCCCGAGCTCGCTGGCTGCCATGAATGTCCCGGTGGGCGAGCGGATCGAGACGGTCCGGCTGAACTTGGACCGCTGGCGCTGGCTCCCGCGGGAAATGGGCGACGAGTTCTTGCTGGTGAACGTGGCGGGATTCGAGCTGGAGCTGGTGGCCCGGGACACGGTGATCGAGTCGATGAACGTGGTCGTGGGCCGCACGGCGAACCGTACTCCCCTGTTCCGCGACTCGCTCCAGTACGTGGTCGTGAACCCGTACTGGAACGTGCCCATGTCGATCGCCCGGGAGGACATCATCCCGTCGTTCCGGCAGGACCCGGGATACCTGGCCAGGAACGGGTACGAGGTCCTGGACGACGGCAGCGTGATCCACGGGTACGTGAGCCCGGAAGCGCTGGAGTCGGGCCGCTACCTGATCCGCCAGCGACCGGGTCCGAACAACGCGCTGGGCAACGTGAAGTTCATGTTCCCGAATGACATGAACATCTACCTGCACGATACGCCGGCCGACCACCTGTTCGGTCAGGAGTCCCGGGCGTTCAGCTTCGGCTGTATCCGCGTGGAGCGGCCTGACGACCTGGCCCGTATCCTGTTGGCCCGCTACACCGATGGCGACGGGTCGGAATACGACCGGCTCCGAGGCGAGCGCCAGGAGAAGTGGGTGACGCTGGAGCGCGGAATCCCGATCTACATCCTCTACTTCACCGCCTGGGCGAACGAGGATGGCACGATCAGGTTCCACCCGGACATCTACGACCGGGACCGGACCCTGGAAGTCGATCGCGCCGCCCACCTGCCGGCGCTGGACGTTACCAGAAGTACGTCTGGATCGCGGTCATCGGGTTCAGCAGGATGACGACCAGCGTGCCGAGCCGCTGCTGCTGGGCGTTGCTGTAGGAGCCGCCATCGACCGGGGTGAAGCTCATCTGTCCGCCCGCCATGGCGATGTCGGCGAGGTGCTGACCGTCGTGACGCAGAGTGCCGGATCCCTGGAGCACGCCACCCGCGGGCGACTGTACCTGGAGCTCCACCCGGGTCGGCACGCCATCGACCGTGGCCGCGACGACGATATCGGCGGTCTCGGCGGCCGCCGCGGTGCGTGACTCCTCCACGCTGCCCGCGTACTGCAAGCCCTGGGCGCTCATGCTGAGGCTGTAACTCGATGACTCGGTTCCGCCGGTCACCGGCTCGACCTGCTCGTTCCTCAGATGGAACATGAGCTGACGGGTGTCGTCGCGGACGGACCCTTCCGCCTCGAACAGCTCGGACCAGGACGTGGCGGAGGACGTCTCGCCTGCGGTCAGGCGGTACTCGGCGGCCGTCACGGTTGGATCTCCGGCCCGCACTGCCGTCACATCCAGGGAGAGGAGATTCGCGTGGTCCCGGTCGGCCAGGTCCACATGGCCTCGCTCCTCGACCGGGCTGGCGACGAAGTCACCGGCCATTCCGTACCAGATGACACGGGCAACGTTGTCCGGCATCGGACGAGACCCGTCCGCCACGAACGTGTCCGAGTCTTCATCGTAGACCCGCGTGCTTCCAGTCCATCCACCCGGCAGCTCATCCAGTGCGGCGACCGGGGACCCGAGCGCGTAGCGCAGGACGGCATTGGCCTCGGACGAGTAGCCGAAGATGGACATCCGGTCGTTGATGACGGCATGGATGGCCATCTCGTCGGGCAGGGAGAAGTCCCTCGGCTCGGTGGTGTCACCGCAGCCGGCGAGACCGATGGCGACGAAAACGGGCAGGATCAGGGTCCTGGCTCGGACGGAGTCATGCATGCTTCTACCTCGCAGGGGGTCGGAGCGACGTGGACTCAGACATTCCCGGGCGCCTGGAGTCCGAGCCCAAGGTAATCCTATCCGCTCGAACCGACCAGCCGGCTCAGGTGCTCCCAGCGCGCGTCCACCTCGGCCTGGATCCTGGCGATGTCATCGTCGCCTAGATGCCTGAACCGTCCCTGCGCCCGGATGTAGGCCTCCACCGGATCGCCCCTGGACTCCATGGTGAACCGCCAGTGGGTCCCGTCCTCCACTTCCAGGAGTGGAAACAGGCGGTTGTGCACGGCCAGCCTGCCCATCTCGATTGTCTGTTCGTCGGCGTACTTCCAGCCTGGCGGACACGGCGAAAGGATATGGAGGAACCGGGTCCCCTGGACCGACTTCGCCCGACGCACCTTGGCGAGCAGGTCCATCGGGTAGGCAATGGACGCGGTCGCGGCGTACGGGATGCGATGGGCCGCCATGATCGCAAGGATGTCCTTCTTTTTCGTCGACTGCGGGTGCTCGCGGGGCGTCGTCGTGGTCCACGCCCCCCAGGGTGTGGCCGAGGAGCGCTGAATCCCGGTGTTCATGTACGCCTCATTGTCGTAGCAGACGTAGATGAAGTCCTCGTTGCGCTCGGCGGCGCCGGAGAGCGCCTGGAGCCCGATGTCGAACGTTCCGCCATCACCGGCCCACGCCATTACGGTGGTCTCGGTGTCCCCCTGGATGTCCAGTGCCGCCCGGATCCCGGAGGCTACGGCGCCCGCGGTCTCGAACGCGGTGTGGTAGAGCGGCACGTGCAGCGAGGACTGGGGGTACGGCCCGGCGATGATGCTCCAGCAGCAGGCCGGGAGCACCACGATGGTCTTCTCGCCCAGCTCCTTGAGCACGAGCCGCATGGCCAGGGGCGCGGCGCAGCCGGGGCAGGCCAGGTGGCCCGGGTCCAGCAGCTCTCTCTTCGGGACGTCGTCCCGGATCAGCACCTGGCTCATGTCTTCACCCCCACCCACAGGTCCTCGCGAGGCGGCGAGTCCACCGCCCAGGTCCGTTCGATAACCTCATCGATCGTCGCCGGCGTCACGTCGCGGCCGCCCAGCCCCAGCACGTACCCGTGAAGCCACGGGCGGTCGTCGAGCGGGACGTCGTAGAGGGCGGAGCGGATCTCCTCCGCGAAGATGCCACCATGGCCGGGCGACACGTTGCGATCCAGCACCGCCACCCGGCGGGCGCGTCGCAGGAGGCGCCGGATCCCGGGCGTGGGGAACGGTCGGAACATCTTCACCTTGACCAGGCCGATCTTCTCGCCATGCGCGCGCCTTTGGTCGATCACGTCGCGGGCCGTGCTCGTGATCGTACCCGAGGTCACCAGGAGCAGCTCAGCGTCCGCAGCATGGTATGCCTCGATTCCGCCCCAGCGTCGGCCGGTCAGGGCCGCCCAGTCGCCATCGATCTCATCGAACAGGCGTAGCGCGGTGGCCATGGCCTCCTGCTGGTCCCAGCGCATCTCCATGTAGTCCTCCGGCCGGACGAGCGCGCCGAAGGCACGGGGCTCCGCCGGGTCCAGCTTGAGGCGCGCGTCGCGCTTCGGCAGGAACTCGTCGACCAAAGACTGATCCGGGATGTCGACGGGCTCACTGGTGTGGGAGAGGAAGAAGGCGTCGAGCACCACCATGACGGGAAGGTCCACCGCCTCGGCCAGCCGGAACGCCTGGATCGTGGTGTCCAGCACCTCCTGGTTCGTCTCGCAGTAGAGCTGGATCCAGCCGGTGTCGCGCTGGCTCAACGAGTCGTTCTGGTCCGCCCAGATGTTCCACCCTGGGCCCATGGCCCGGTTGATGTTCGCCATGACCACGGGGTGCCGGCCGTTGGCCGCCCAGTGCAGCATCTCGTGCATCAGCGCCAACCCCTGGGACGACGTGGCCGTGAACGTGCGGACGCCCGTCGCGCTGGCGCCGCAGCAGGCGGCCATGGCCGAGTGCTCGGACTCGACTTTGATGAAACGCGCGGCCAGCTCGCCGCTGCCGCACATCTCGCTGAGCATCTCCACCACCTGCGTCTGCGGGGTGATGGGGTAGGCCGAGATGACCTCTGCCCGGGCCAGCTTCACGCCCAGGGAGACGGCGTGATTGCCGACGATGACCTTCTTCACAGACCCTCCCGCGTCATGACGATGGCGCCGCGTGGGCACTCCTCCGCGCACACGCCGCACCCCTTGCAATGATCCAGGTCGATCTCGAATCCGCCGCCCTCGCGGCGCGTGATGGCCACGTCCGGGCAGAGGATCAGGCACAGCTCGCAGTCGTTGCAGACACCGCAGTTGAAGCAGCGGCGAGCCTCGGCCACCGCCGACTCCAGGTCGATCCCCAGGTTGACCTCGCCAAAGTCGATCCACCCCTCGCGCCACCGCTCCTCCTGGCGAGGTACCCGCTCGAAGTGGGCGAGCTGGAGGGCGTCCACGGCCAATACCTCGTTGGTGGGGTTCGTCCGGCGGACGGGATCATCGCCACGCCAGCGGGACATGCTGACCTGCCCCCGGGCCCATTGGAGCTCGTCCGCGATCTGGTCCCACTTCCCGCGCAGGTGCCGGTCGATCCCCATGGCGGCGCGCTTCCCGGAGCCCAGGGCGTCCGCCACCGTCCGCTCGACGCCGGCCACGTCGCCGCCAGCGAAGACGGGGCAGTCCTGCACCCGGCCGAACTCGTCCACGGTGATGGAGCCCCACTCCTGTGGGAGCGGCCCCGGCAGCGCATCCAGGTCCGTGTCCTCGCCGATGGCGGTGAGGATGCTGTCGACGGGGATGACGAAGCCGCCGTCGTCCACCGGCACGGGCCGCCGGCGGCCGCTGGCGTCCGGCTCACCCAGCTCCATGCGGGTCACGTGCATCTCCACCAGCCGGCCATGCTCGTCGTGGCGGAACCCGGAGGGTGCGGCGAGGAAGACGAACTCGATCCCCTCGCGCATGGCCTCCTCCACCTCCTGGGGGATGGCCGGCATCTCGGCCAGGGTCCGACGGTAGACCACGATGGGCTCGGAGCCGAGGCGCAGCGCGGTGCGGGCGCAATCCATGGCCGTGTTGCCGCCACCGATCACCGCGACGCGATGGCCGATCTCCGGCCGTCCGCCCCGGTTCACCGCCTTCAGGAACTCCAGTCCCGCCAGGATACCCGGCGCGTCCTCGCCCGCCACGCCCATGGGCTTCCCGCGGTGGGCGCCCGTGGCGTAGAACACGGCGTCGTAGGACTCGAGCTCGACGCGGGCGGCGTCGCCCTCGAGTCGGACGCCGGTCCGGATCCGGACGCCCATGAACTCGATCCGCTCGATCTGGCGGTCCAGGATCTTCCGGGGGAGGCGGTAGGCGGGGATGCCCTGGCGGAGCAGGCCGCCGGCCTCCTCGGCTTCGTCGTAGATGGTGACGGCATAGCCGAGGCGGGCCAGGTGGTACGCGCAGGCGAGCCCGGCCGGGCCGGCGCCCACGATC
>CAYXJH010000241.1:0-5447 GCA_964465415.1 uncultured Gemmatimonadaceae bacterium | reverse complement strand
GGCGGCGGCGCGGGCTATCGGCCCGCTCGCCCGGGCGACCAGCGCATCCGCCTGCTGATACCCCTCCCGGCGTACCGTCTCGGCGAGCGCCCCGGCTTCCTCACGGATGGTCGTGGCCTGGCGCTCCGCTTCCGCCACCAGACGGGCCGACTCCTCCTGTGCCCGGAGCCTGGCCGCTTCGGCGGCCGCATCGACGCGTTCCTCCACGGCCTCCGTGCGTCGGTCCACCTCATCCCGGAACGCTTGCTGAATGCCGGCGGTCGCGGAGCGGGTCAGCCCCTGGAAGTCCGCCGCGACGGCCGGGTCGGTGATGGTCCCGGTGAGCTGAGCGCCGAGCCGGATCGTGTCGGACGGCTCCAGCGCTAGCCCCGCCCGTCCGGCTTGCGAGATCAGGCTCGTCACGGCCCGGTCCGCATCGGTCCCGAGGATGGAGCGCGGGAGCGCAATGCCCAGGGAGTAGAGGATCGACTGATCGATTCCGTTCGACCCGGTCACGTTCATCGTCACGTCGCCGACCCGAAGGTCGAAGGGGCGCACATGCATTCGGCCGTCCCGGATCTCGAAGTTCGAGGCCACGTCGACGAAGCCCGGGTCGCGAAGCTGAGGGACGTGCAGCAGGTCGGCCAGTCGCTCGAAGGCCGGGAAGTCGCGGATCATCAGGCCGGCGGTCCGGAAGGCACCCTGCCCCGACAGCATGTCCAGGACCGGCGTCATGTCCTCACCCAGCGCACCGGCGAGCTTGACCTCGGCGGAGACCAGGCCCTCGGCGTACCGGGCCACCGGCGCGAACGCCCGGACCGTGCCCAGGTTAGCGAACGCGGCCGGAACGTCGAGATCCACCATGCGCAGGTCGATATCGAAAAGCGGCCTGGCGGGATCGACCGTGTCGTAGAAGCCGCTCACGGCCATGGCACCGCCGAGCATGTCCAGCCGAACGTCCATCAGCGTGGCCCGGCGGTCCTTCACCTGGAGGCCGCCCCGCGCGTTGTGCATCTCCAGCACGCCGAACTTCAAGCGGTCCACCGAAGCGTCCAGCCCGAAATCGATATTGCCCGGTACGATCACGGCCTCCAGCTCGTTGTCGGAGCGCCATTCGTCCAGGTCGATGAACGCGCTGGTCAGGCGCGCCTGGCCCCGCAGCTCCTCCTCCCGCAGCGCGAAGCCCAGCAGGTTGTCCAGCTGGCCGGTGAGGTCCAGGTCGGTGCTGCCGATGGTACCACGGAACGTGGCAAGCTCGGCATGGCTCGGTGTCAGCCGTAGCTGCGCCTCCTGGATCCGCATCGGGTGGGGCAGGTCCATGGTCTGGAGAACCAGGTGCGCCACGGTGAACCCGCCCTCGGCATGCACGCGGTCATACCGGCGCGCGTCCAGGTCCGACATGCGCGCTCGCACCGCCGCGTCGGCCACCACCAGCCCGGCCAGCTCGTCCACCCCCTCCAGCTTGAACGTCCGGCCCACATCGGCCAGGTCGAGCCGGCCAGCCAGGCGCAGGTCGATGTCCGGGTCGCTCACAGGATGCCGCATCATGAACGATCCCTCGATCGGGTCGCTACCCATCACCACGTGGAATCGCCGTACGTCCACCACCGTATTGTCCGGAGCGCCGCCCGGATTCGTCAGCGACACGTCCACGAAGATGTCCCGGGCCGGGAGCGGGAGGTCCGGGTACCGGAGCGTTCCGTTTTCCACCTTCGCCTCCAACGCCAGCGCCGGGAACGCGTTCGGGCCGTAGCCACCACGGACCCAGCCGGCCACCGACATGGTGCCCGTGGTGCGAACGGTCTCGAACTCGCGCGTGTACACGGCGGGCACCAGCGACAGGATGTCGCCGAACTCCGTGCTGGGCGCGTTGAACGCCAGGTCCAGCGCCACGCTGTCCTCCGTCATGCCGACCGAGCCGGTCGCGTTGAGGACCAGCTCGTTGAGCCGGATCTGGTTCTCGCTGATCGTGACCGTGCCCGCCTCACCATCCACGTCCAGGTCCGCCCGCACATCCAGCCGCGCCTGCCCCAGGTACGGGACGCCCGCGAATCGTACCGACACGCCGTCCGATACCGTATGGCTCCGCAGGGTGAACCTCGCCTGGCGGAAGTCCCCGCTCAGCGTCTGCCGCAGCCCGGTCATGGACGCGGTCAACCCGGATTGCCGATCGTCCAGCGAGAGACTGCCGTCCACGACCTCGAACCGCCGGAGGCTGACATCGAAGCCGCGACCCTCGACCGCGGCGGGCTCGTCCACTGCCCGCCCGATGTCCCAGCTCGCGGTGCCATCCTCCAGAACCACCAGGCGCACGTCCGGACCACGAAGCTCCACGTCCCGGAGCAGGATGGCGTCGCCGCCGCGAAGGCTGCGCACGACGCTGCCCAGGTCCAGTACCATCCGGAAGGTCGGCACTGTAACGAGCGTGTCACCCGCGAACGGTCCCACCCCGGTCACCGCCAGGTCGTCCAGGCTGAGCGTCAGGTTCGGGAAGTCTCGCAACAGGCTGATGCCGACCCGGCTCCAGTCCACATGGGCGTCCACACCGCTGGCGATGCCCGCCTGCACTCGCGCCTCGATACGATCCCGGAACAGCAAGGGGACCACGGCGAGCAGGACCAGGACCAGCACCAACGAACTGCCGATATAAAGGGCGACCCGGCTACGGGTTGTCATCTGTGTCGAGCTCCAGTAAAGACGGGGGCCATGCCTGCACAATGTACCCGAACTCGTCACAGATGTCCCCGCCGGGTCGAACGTACCAGGCCCGACCGGCAAGCCCGGTCGACGGCGCCGCCCGCCGCCCACCGCTTCCCTTCGCGCTTTCCGGGCGTTGCGGTCTCCTCCGTTGGCCTGCCCAGCCGCCGGCGGTAGTCAGGGTCCGGGCGTTGCATTACCCTTGGACCTTGTTCCGCCCCACCCCCGCCGGGGTGGCCAACGTAGACCCATAGCTGGTCCTGGTAATCGTGCGCAGATCCGCACCTTCACGGCTGTTCGCCGCCGGCGTCCTGTCGTCCTGCCTGTTCACAATCCCCGACTCCGCGGCCGCCGACACCGACCCGCCCGGAGAACCCGTCGACGCCCCGAGCGCCGCCGACATCGCCCTTGCCGCGCTCAGGATCCACGTCCCGAGAGCCAGCCACCCCGAGGCCCTCCGCTCCGTCATGCTGGCGTATCACAACTACCGGGCCGCGAACCCCGAAGCGGTCAGGAAGCCGTTCCTCTACTTCGTCGACCTAGGCCTGGACAACCAGACACCGAGAGGATGGGTCTTCGACATGGACCGGCTCCGCCTCGTCGATGGACCCTTCCACGTCTCCCATGGACGTGGCTCCTCAGCCACGCGCGACGCCGTGCCCGCTCGCTTCTCCAACCGACCGGGCAGCTACATGTCCTCCCTCGGCGTATACCTCGCCCAGGAGACCTATCGCTTCTCCGGTCGCGCCGGCGGAAGGGCATACCGGTCCATCGGCCTCAGGCTGCGCGGCGAGTCCGGCCGCTTCAACGATGCCGCCCGTCGCCGCGGCATCGTCGCGCACGGCGCGCCCTACGTCTCCGCCGCCGGTGCCGGCCGTAGCGAGGGCTGCCCCGCCATGGAGCAACAGCGGGCCCAACGCCTCCTCCCGAAGATCGCGCATGGGGGTGTCGTCATCGTCTACTCTCCGAACGACGCCGCCTGGCTCCACGGCGATCCCTGGCTGAGCGCGACCCGCTAGGGCGCCGCGTAGGGCATTCCCCCACACCAGGATCAAGCGATCCCGGGCAGCGTCCGGGTGTCCGGGTCGTTACCTTGGTCTATCAACTACTTGGTCATACAGGAATAGAACCATGCCACTACCACCGATGGTCGTCACACACGACGGCGGGAATCAGTTCGCCATACAGATCCGGGGGCATCGGCTGGTGGTCGATCAGCCGGCGGGGATCGGGGCGGATGCAGGCCCGATGCCCATCGAGCTGCTGGGCGCGGCGCTGGGCTCGTGCGTCGCGCTGTACGTGCAGCAGTTCTGCGAGGCCCGTGACCTGAGCACGGAAGGGCTGGAGGTGTCGGTCCAGCAGCAGGGCGCGAAGAGCCCCGCGCGGGTTGCGTCGTTCGAGGTGAGCGTGAAGCTGGCGGCCGAGATGCCACCGCACTATGTGGAGCTGCTGGAGCGGGTAGCGCGGAGCTGCCCGGCGCACCACACGCTGGCGCACGGCGCGGAGGTCAGCGTGTCGGTGGAGCGGGCGACCGGCGTCGCGGACTGACCGGGGTGGTGACGCATAACGCGAGACATCGCCGCAGAGTGCGAGCGAAGCGGCCCGAGTCGGCAGGAAAGAAGTAGCGGAATCGGTCATTCTGTGCTGGTCCTGGCACGGGCCCGGTTCCGCAACCGCTTACGGTTCAACGCAAACGTTGCTGGCACGTTTATGGACTTGGGGCACCTTCCCTGATCGGATCGAGGATCCCAGCGTGGAGGAGGCCCAGCTTGACGCGAACTGACATTGACGTCCCCGTGCCGATGTTGGCGAGCTACACAGCCGTTGCCGCGCTCGCGGCGGTGGGAATGGTATCCATGCTGCCGTTGCCGGCGGACAGCGGCCTTCCGACGGTCGGGGTGGCGATCCTGACGCCGCTGGTGGCCGCCGGCCTTGTGCTGGTGGGTCATCGTGCGATCACGGAGGCCCGGGATGCGGCGCTCCGGAACACGGCGACCAACTCGGAGACGGGCCTGGCGACGCCGTTCGCGGCGGAGCGGATGCTGGCCACGGAGTTCGCGGCGGCGCAGAGGGGCCGACCGCTGACGGTGGTGCTGATCCGGATCGAGCAGTACCCGCTGTACGCCGCGAAGCACGGCCGGGCCGTGGGCAAGCAGCTCCAACGTCTCGCCGGGCGGTCGCTGGCGAAGTCTCGGCGGGGCATGCATCTCACCGCACATCACGGTCGTGACGGCGTTACGTTCCTGTCGATCCTGTCCAGCATGGACGTGGCCGGCGCGAGCATCTACGCGAAGCGGGTGCGCCGTGACCTGATGGGGCTGACGGGCGTGCCACGCCCCCAGGGTGTGAGCATCGGGATCGTCCCGTACGACGTGAGCATGCGGAAGCCCGAGCAGCTGATCAAGCAGGCGGAGCGGGCGGTCCGCAAGGGCACGGAGGCGGGCGGGCGGATCGTGGTGGTGGGCGAGGCCCAGCTAGCGGCCTCCTAGAACAACGGTCGAGCGTTGCCAACGGCGGCTCAGACCGGCCCGGGTCGGCTTCGGCCCGATTGACAGGTGGTTCCGCGGCGACCTAAGTCTCCGGCGCGACCGGCACTCCAGCCGGGTCGCGCCGTCGCCATTTCTGGCGACAGCAACCGGAGACGTGGGTGCGGATGAACGCGGACGTGACCGTGATCGGCGTGGATGGCGGCGCCACCCGGTGCCGCGCGGTTGTGGTGGACGGCCACGGCCGTGAGCGCGGGCGAGCGGAGGGTCCGCCGGCGCTGGTTG
>CAYXJH010000240.1:0-5470 GCA_964465415.1 uncultured Gemmatimonadaceae bacterium | reverse complement strand
TCACCGCCGGCGATGCTGGCGCGGGACTCCATGACGGCGTCGTGGATGACGCGGTTGCCGGCGGTCCGGGCGGTGATCTCGAGCCCCTCGAGGATGGAGACGCCGGAGGAGACCAGCGTGCCCAGGGTGCGGGTGAACCGGGCAACGGCGGTCTTCCGCAGCAGGTTCCCGAAGATGGGGGCCCTGAGCAGCAGCTTGTCGATGGCCAATCGCCCGCCGCTGGTCCCGTAGGTGTACCGGATCGCCATGACAATGGCTGCGATGACAGCCAGGATATGGAGCCAGTAGGCCTTCAGCGCGGCGGAGAGGAAGATGACGAACTGGGTCGGGCCGGGCAGCGCCACGCCGGCGCCCTCGAACATGTCCTGGAAGGTGGGGATGACGAAGACCAGGAGCGTGGCGACGGCGCCGATGGCGACGACGAAGATGACGGCCGGGTAGACCATGGCGCCCTTGATCTTGCGGGCCAGGGCCTCGTTCTTCTCGAGGAACGTGGCCAGGCGGAGCAGGATCACGTCCAGAATACCACCCACCTCGCCGGCGGCGACCATGTTGACGAAGAGGTCGGTGAAGACCTTCGGGTGCTGGCGTAGCGCGTCGGCCAGCGTGTTCCCCGACTCCACGTCGTGCTGGACCTGGGCAATGACCTTGGCGAACGGCTTGTTCTCCGTCTGGGCCGCCAGGATGTCCAGGGACTGCACCAGCGGCAGCCCGGCGTTGATCATGGTGGCGAACTGCCGGGTGAAGATGACGAGGTCCTTCGTCTTGATCCCGGTGCCGAACGTGATGTTCATGTTCAGCCCCGCCGCCTTCTTCTCCTCGATCTTGACGGGGATGAGCTTCTGTCGCCGGAGGAACCCGACGACCTCTTCCCGGGTCGGGAGCTCCACCTCGCCCTGCTGCAGGGCGCCGGTCATGTTGCGTGCGGAATACGTGTAGTTTGGCATGGTCAGGCGTCCGGTACGGGTTCACCGAGCAGCCGGAGCAGCTCCTTGGGATCCATGGATGCCCGGAGTGCTTCGGCCTGCGTGATGTCTCGCGCGATGACGAGCTGGGCCAGGGAGTCGTTCATCGTCTGCATGCCGTGCTTCTTCCCGGCCTGCATGATCGAGTAGATCTGGTGGATCTTGTCGTCGCGGATGGTGGCGCGCACAGCGGGCGTCGCCACCATGATCTCGAGCGCGGCGATACGACCCTTGCCGCGGGCCCTGGGGAGGAGGGTCTGGGTGATGACGCCCTCGAGCACGAAGGCGAGCTGAGCCCGGACCTGGGACTGCTGATTCGACGGGAACACGTCGATGATTCGGTTGATGGTCTCGGCGGCCGAGTTCGTGTGCAGCGTGGCCAGGGCCAGGTGCCCGGTCTCGGCGATGGTCAACGCGGCGGAGATCGTTTCCAGGTCCCGCATCTCGCCGATCAGCACCACGTCCGGGTCCTGACGGAGCGCGTACTTGAGCGCGGCCCGGAAGGACTCGGTGTCGCTGCCCACCTCTCGCTGGTTGACGATGGACCGCTTGTGCCGGTGCACGAACTCGATCGGGTCCTCGACGGTCAGGATGTGGCCGGGCTCCTCGCGGTTGATCTTGTCGATCATGGCGGCCAGGGTCGTGGACTTCCCGGACCCGGTCGGCCCCGTGACCAGCACCAGCCCCTTCGGCCGCTCCGCCAGCTTGGCGACGATGGGCGGGAGGCCGAGCTGGTCGAACGACATGATCTCGTAGGGTATGACCCGGATCACGACCGTGACGCAGCCGCGCTGCTTGAACACGTTGCCCCGGAACCGCGACAGGTTCTGGATGCCGAAGGAGAAGTCGAGCTCGTCGTCGGTCTCGAACCGCTTCTTCTGATTGTCGGTCAGGATGGAGTACGCCATGTTGAGCGTGTCCTTGGCGTCCAGCTCCTTGGTCACGCTCTGGGCGGTGGTGATGGCGCCGTCCACCCGGATCATCGGCTGCTGGCCGGCGGTGAGGTGGAGGTCGCTGCCGCGGCGCTGGACCATCTCCTCGAGGAGCGATCTCAGGCTGAGCACCTTCTCCTGCTGCGGGGGTGCCGTCTGCGTGGTCATTGGCCGGACGTCTCCTTGATGACTTCCTCGAGGGTGGTGATGCCCTGTTCCACTTTCTTCATCCCATCCATTCGTAGTGTGAGCATGCCGTCGTCCAGGGCCTGGGCACGGATCTCGTCCACGCCGGCGCCCTGCATGATCAATTTCCGGAGCGAGTGGGTCCCGGCCATGACCTCGTACAGGCCCTGCCGGCCCTTGTACCCGGTGCCGCCGCAGTCATCACAGCCCTCACCCTTGTAGAACGTGAGGTTGCGCTGGTCGTCCGTCAGACGCGCGGCGGTCAGGTACTCGTCGCTGTATGTCTCTTCGCGCTTGCAGTTGTTGCAGATCCGGCGGAGCAGCCGCTGGGCGGTGACCACGTTGAGCGCCGCCGCCACGTTGAACGGCTCGAGCCCCATGTCGATCATGCGGGTGACGGTGGACGGCGCGTCGTTCGTATGGAGCGTGGACAGGACCAGGTGACCGGTGAGCGCAGCCTTGATGGCGATACCGCCCGTCTCGATGTCCCGGATCTCACCCACCATGATGATGTTCGGGTCCTGGCGCAGGAACGCTTTGAGCGCGGCGGCGAACGTCATGCCGATCTCGTTGCGGACCTGGACCTGGTTGATCCCGTGGAGGTTGTACTCCACCGGATCTTCCGCCGTCATGATGTTGACTTCCTTGGTATTGATCTTCGACAGCGCCGAGTAGAGCGTGGTCGTCTTCCCCGACCCCGTGGGCCCCGTGACCAGCACCATGCCGTACGGCTGCATGATGGCGTGCATGAAGTCCTTCTCCGCCTTCGGCTCGAACCCGAACTTCTCCAGGTCCAGCGTCAGGTTGCCCTTGTCCAGGATACGGAGCACGATCTTCTCGCCGAAGATCACCGGCAGGGTGCTGACCCGGAAGTCGACCACCTTGTGCTTGACCTTCAGCTTGATGCGCCCGTCCTGGGGCACCCGCCGTTCGGCTATGTTGAGGTCCGACAGGATCTTGACGCGCGAGGTCAGCGCCGCCTTCATCTTCATCGGCGGCTTCATCACCTCCTGGAGCGCGCCATCGATGCGGTAGCGGATCCGGATCTCGTGCTCGTACGGCTCGATGTGAATGTCGCTGGCGCCCTTGAGCACCGCGTCCGTCAGGATCCCGTTGATCAGCTTGACGACGGGCGCGTCATCGACCTGCGCCTGGAGCGCGGCCTCGCTGACCTCGTCGTCGTGGGACTCGATGACCTCGACGCCCTCGTCGTCGATCTCGTCGAGCAGCTCCGACAGGACGTCGTCTTCGCGCTTCCCGTAGTAGTGGTCGATCTGCTTCTTGAGCGTGAACTCGCCCACGACCACCGGCTCGATGTCGTGGCGAGTGACGAACTTCAGCTGATCGACGGCGCCCGGGTCCGCCGGGTTCGCCATGGCCACGGTCAGCGTGCGGCCGACGCGGCGGAGCGGGAGGACCACATGCTTGTGAGCGATGTCGCCGGGGACCAGCCGCAGGATGCGCGGGTCCACCGTGACCTTGGTGATATCGACGGCCGGGACGCGGTACTGGCGGCTGAGCAGACGGGTGAGCTCGTCCTCCTTGATGAAGCCCAGCTTGATCAGGGAGTACCCCAGGCGGTTGCCGTTCGACCGCGAGTCCTGCAGGGCGCCCTCGAGCTGGTCCTGCGTGATCAGGCCTTCCCGGAGCAGGACGGTGCCCAACCGATCCGTGGTCGTTGTCTGCATTGCCATCGCAGCGTGGTATTGTCTCGATTGTATGTGCGCGCGGCGGGAAGCTAACGCCAGGGAGAGGGTAACAACGTAGAGCATGGACCGCCGGCCGGTCAAGTGTCGTGCGTTCAGGGTGTCAATGGCGGATAGAAATGTCCCCGGGGTTAGGCGGATAGAACTGTCCCCTGTTTCGGTTGATCAGAAGACGAGGCGAGTTGTCGCCGCGCCCTGCGAGCCAATGCGTTCTTGATGTCGCGTTGCTGTGCCTTTCTCCAGGGGTGATCCAGTGCGGGTTTTGGCGGTTGCGGACGTGGCGTGGGGGCGGCTGGGTTCGCTGTTGCCGGCACGGCCTTGGTTCTAGGCACGGTCCTCGTTCGAGGGACGGCAGGCGTCCAGGTACATTCGTGCTCCTGGCCGTCGGGACGAGGATGGATCACCCGGATCCGCCCATCGTGTGTCTGCCGGACTAGGACCCGGCTGCGTGCCGGCACCCGACCCCGAGCCTTGCGATCGAGCTGAAGCCCCTGGCCCTGGAACTGGACCACGAAGTCATTTCCTACCACGCGTCGGTACTCAAGGCAGAAGATGTTGTCCAGGTTCAGGGTGGGATCCAGTGGCAGGTGATAGTCCACCGGATCGGCCGCCGGCTTTGCAAAACGAGCATTGTGCCGGGGAAGGTACGTCGCGGTCACATACTCATTCGCTGCTGCATCATCCTCGATTCCAAGCCGCCTCATCTTCTTGATGAGCCGGTCCTGGTGCACGCCGTTGTTGCGCTCGACCCGCCCCTTCGCCTGCGGACTGCCGGCGCCGATGATCCGAATCCCGAGCTTCTTGCACATGAGGCCGAAGGCGGTGTGAGCCTCCACTCCGAGATTCCGCTCCTGCGACGTCGGCGCCCGCTTATAGATATTCTTCCAATCCGTGTAGAGCGCCCGGGGCACGCCGTAGTGATCGATCCACTGCCGGAGCACATGCGCCGCGGCCCAGATCGTTTCCTGCTCCCCAAAACGGAGCAGCGTCTCACCGGTGGCATCGTCCACCATGTTCATGACGCAACTGGCGGTGCCTGCACGCGCCCCCCGCCCCTCGTACCAGTCGTGGAAGCTGCCATCCAGCTGTACGAGCTCGCCGAAGTGTGGCCTGCGCTCTCGCCGCCCCGGACGCGACTTGGTTTTCCTCGCCCGATCCCAGAGACCTTCCTCCACCATCCAGCCGTGCAGGGTGCGAACCGGGATCACAAGTCCGAACTCCTCCTCGAGGTGCTCAGCGGCAAGCGTCGGCCCGAAACGCTGGCCGGCCCCCCGAGCCCTTCGGCCTCCGAACTCCTCCCGCACCAGTCCCAGCGCTCGCGTACGCTCAGCCACGGACCTCGATCGATTGGATCGGCGCCCCACCCCAGCATGAACCAGGGCCCCGCGACCCCCCTCTCTGAACCGGGCCGCAAGGCGCTTCGCCTGCCGGTAAGACACCCCCATCACCACTGCCGCGTCTCGTAGGGACAGGCCCTCCCGAACCACACGCCCCAGCACCACAGCCCGCTCGTGCTCCCTCGCACTCATCGCTGTCCGCTCCACTCAGGCCTCCTGAACAAGGAGCCTGCAGTTTAGGGGACAGTTCTATTCGCCACAGATGGGGACATTATGATCCGCCGACAACAGGTGGTCACCGTAACTCCTCCGAACCTCGGGAGGTGCTGCATGTTGTGGTCGAT
>CAYXJH010000239.1:0-5472 GCA_964465415.1 uncultured Gemmatimonadaceae bacterium | reverse complement strand
GTCCATGACGGCGGCGGCCTGGTGGGGGCTCAGCGCGGGCTCGCCGGAGCTCGCGCAGGACCGGCTCGCGGCGTCGGAGCCGGCGCGCGCTCCGAGGAGCATCGCGCCCACGAGCTGCTCGGCGTGGCGGTGCGCGATCCCCGGGAGCGAATACCGGAACGAGATCACCTCGCCCTGCTCAGTGAGCCGCATCCGCCCGTTGCTCGCCGGCGTCGGCATGGCCGCGATGGCCTGGTTCGCTCGACCTCCCCCTCGACCGACCGTGCCGCCGCGACCGTGGAAGAGGCGGAAGTCGACACCATGGTCCCGACACACCTGGCCGAGCTCGTCCTGCGCCCGGTGTAACGCCCAGTTCGCCATCCAGTATCCGCCGTCCTTGTTGCTATCCGAATAGCCCAGCATGATCTCCTGGAAACGGCCGCGGGCCTCGAGGTGCAGCCGGTACACCGGATCGTCGAAAAGAGAGGTCATCCGGTCCGCCGCGGTCGCCAGGTCCTCGATGGTCTCGAACAGCGGGACGAAGTCCACCGGGCACTCGACGTTGCCGCCCCGCTGGCGCCAGAGCCCCACCTCCCGTGCCAGGAGGATGGGCTCCAGGATATCGCTTACCGTGTGGGTCATGCTGACGACATACGCCCCGACGGCGGCCGGATCCCGTCGGCGGATGTCGCTCATGGCGGCGAGGGTCTCCAGCGCCTCACGGGTCCGGCCGTCGAGCTCGGCACCGGGGAGCAGGAGCGGTCGGGGTGTCGTCAGCTCCCGGCGCAGCAGATCGAGCTTGCCGGCCTCGTCGCGGTCGGCGTAGTCATCGGCGACGCCAGCCGCCGCCAACAGCGCGGCCACGGCGTGCTCATGAACATCGCTGTGCTGCCGCACATCCATGGCGGCCAGGTGCAGCCCGAACGTCCCAGCCAGGACGCGGCAGCGCTGGAGTCGGCCTTCACGAGCCACCTGGACGAATCCGGCGTCCTCCAGGGCAAAGCGGAGCACGTCGAGGTCGGACATGAGCCGATCCGCGGTATGGTCCGGTGCGTCCAGCGCGGCGATCATCCGGCTCAGAAGTCGGCGGTACGGCTCGCGGGGGAAGCGGCTCTCATCCGGCGCCACGTCGCCCCGCTCGAGCCGCTCCCGAAGCACGGCAGGCACGGGAGCCAGTCGCTCCGACAGGCTCAGGTCGTCCCGGAGCGCCTCCAGCTCCCGCCGGTGGAGCTCGATCGCAGCCGCCCGTTGCCGATCGTACGTCCACCGGGTGACGTCCGGCGTCACGTTCGGATTGCCATCACGGTCGCTACCGATCCAGGTCCGCCACCGTATGAGCGGCGGTAGATCGATCTCGGGTTCGGCGTCCGCGCCCGTCAGCTCGAGGCCCGCCTCGCCAAACTCCTGCTGAAGTGCCCGCCGGAGGTCATCGTGGATGCGCGGAGCCGTCTCCCAGATGGTGGACTCGATGAAATAGATGCCCTGCTCGACCTCGTCCCGCACGGTGGGCCGCTCGGCACGGACCTCGGATGTCGCCAGCAGGATCGTTACCTGATGGTCCAGCGCACGCTCGATCTCCTCGACCTCCTCCGGCGTGGCGTCGGGCCGGCGGAGTACACCCAGTAGTTCGGCGATCCTGCGCTGCGCCTGCAACAGCGTACGCCGTCGCGCCTCCGTCGGGTGCGCGGTCAGCGTGGGCTGGATATCCAGCCGGGTGGCCGCCGCCACGACCTCGCTACGGCTCGCGCCTCGGCTTTTCAACCGCGCCACCGCCTCCCGGATCGATTCGGGTCGGATCCCCGCCATGGATCGCTCGCGGTTGATGCGCAGGATCTCATGCTTTTCCGCCTGGTTGACCAGGTGGAAGAACGCGCTGTAGCTCCGGAGCAGCCAGGCCAGCTCGTCGTCATCCAGAGCCCGGATCAGCTCGACGGCCTCGTCCAGATGGCCCGAGTTTCCCTCCTCGGACGCGCGCTTGCAGAGATTTCGGAGCGCTTCCACGCTCCCGAACACCGCCTCGCCGGCCTGCCGGCGGATCGCACGCCCGAGCAGTGTCCCCAGCAGGTTGACATTGTCGGAGAGCGGCTTGGAGATACCCCCTCCCTCGATCGCGCCGTCGTTTCGGTCGGGGTCCGGCTTCATGTGCATTCGGGGTTCGGGCGGTGCCAGGGACCGGAAAGATAGACGCCGCTCGTATGGCGCGTCCAGAAACCCTTGCCTGCAAACGAGCCCGGGCGTATACTCCATCCATGGATGGAATGTATTCCATCCGAGTCCATGCATGGAGCCATGCCTCTCCAACCACGCAGTCATCAGCTGGCCGGTCGGGAACTGGGCCCGGCGGCGCTCAGGACGTTCTTCCGCATCGCGCGCGTCTGGGGCCTCGAGGTGGAGGAGCAGAAGACGCTGCTGGGCATGACTTCGTCGTCGACGTACTACAAGTGGCGGAAAGAGCCGCCGTCGCGCGTGTCACCGGACATGCTGGAGCGGATCTCGTACGTGCTCGGCATCTACAAGGCGTTGCAGATCCTGCTGCCGGACGAGCGCCTGGCGGACCGGTGGATCCGTCAGCCGAACACGCACCCGTTGTTCGGTGGGGAGGCGCCGCTCACGCGATTGTTGTCGGGCCAGGTCGCGGACCTGTATGTCGTGCGGGCGTATCTGGATGCGGAGCGTGGCGGTTGAGGGAGGAGTGGAGCTGACGCCGGAGTCGGTGCCAGTCCGGGGAGTGGACTGGCGTCCATCGTTCAGGATCATCGCGAGCCGGTTTCCCCCGATCTCGTTGTTCGAGCGTGTGGCGGACGCGGCCGACCTCGAGGCGGTGTACGAGATCGAGTCGCTGACGAACGCACGGCTACGCGACGAGGTGGGCGACCTGCTGCGTGTGGCGCCGGAAGAGCGGGTGACGGGGGCAGGCAGCGGGTACGTGATGGCGGCGTTTACGCACGTGGCCCCGGCGGGCGGACGATTCAACGATGGCAGCTTCGGGGCGTATTACGCGGCGTCGGAGCGAGCGACGGCGATCGCGGAGACGGTGCATCACCGGGAGCGGTTCCTCCGGCACCAGTCGGCGCCACCCACGGAGCTGGAGATGCGTGTGCTCCGTGCCCGTGTGCGGGCCGGGATGCACGATCTGCGGGGGGTGGGTGAGGTCGCGTCGGCGATCTACGATCCGGAGGATCATGCGGCAGGCCAGGCGTTCAGCCGTGCGGCGCGGGCGGCGGGGTCGTGGGGGATCGTGTACGACAGCGTTCGCCGCGACGGTGGCCAGTGTGTAGCGGTGCTGCGGCCGCGTGCGATCTCCGGCTGCAAGCAGGCCGAGCACCTCGGCTACGTGTGGAACGGCGAGTCCATCGGGCTGGTCTACGAAAAGCGAGTCCTGCGGCGCGACCGGGGCTGAGCCGGCCGGGCTGGTGGGTCACCGGGCGGGAAGGGTCAGCACGAACACGGATCCCGTGCCTAGGATGCTTCGAACGCGGAGCTCCCCGCCCATGTCCCGGGCCAGCTGCCGGCTAATGGCCAGGCCCATTCCGGCGCCTTCATGTGGATTGGCAAAGGATCGGCCGACCTGTGTGAACGGCTCGAAGATTTCCTCGATCTGGTCCGGCGGAATGCCGATTCCGGTGTCGCTCACCTCCAATACAGCCTCGCCGTCGACACGGCGGTAGCCGACCGACACGCGTCCTCCCGGGTTCGTAAACTTCACGGCGTTGGTCAGCAGGTTGAGCAGGATCTGCTCGACGCGGTAGCGATCGGCGACGGCGACGACGGAATCGTCCGGCGCCTGCCACTCGATGGCGATCCGTCGGGCCGATGCCTGCGTCTCGATCATGGGGCGAACGGTGTCCACCACCACGGAGAGCGGGACGGAACCGATGTCGTACGAGAGGCGTCCGGCCTCGATGCGACTGAAATCGAGCAAATCGGAGATCAGGCCGAGGAGGTGGCGCTGACTCACCCGGATCCGCTCCAGCGCCTCCCGCTGGGCTTCGGCGACGGGGCCATGGATGCCCAGCAGGAGAAGGTCTGCATACCCCCCGATGGCGTTCAGCGGCGTACGCAGCTCATGGGACAGCGCCGTCAGGAACCCGCTCTTGGCCTGATTCGCAGCTTCTGCCTCGGCGACCCGTCGGGCGTCCTCGAGCCGCCGATTCTCGGCTTCGCGACGCTCCGTGAGGTCCCGCGTGACCTTGGCGAAACCGACCAGCACGCCACTGTCGTCACGCACCGCCGTGATCACCACGTTGGCCCAGAACAGCGTACCGTCGTTGCGGACCCTCCACCCCTCATCCTCGAACCGCCCGACCCGGGACGCGACCCGGAGCTCCATCCCCGGCTTGTCCGTCGCCAGGTCCTCCGGCGTGTAGAACGTGGAGAAGTGGCGCCCGATGATCTCCGATGCGGTGTATCCCTTGATCCGCTCCGCGCCCTCGTTCCAGCTGACGATGAAGCCACGCTCGTCCAGCATGAAGATGGCGTAGTCGCGCACGCTCGCGACCAGAAGTCGATACATGTCTTCTGCCTGGCGCTTGAGCGGCTCCCGGCGGCTTTCGGGGGCGGGAGGGGCGGGAGGATCGAGCGGGTCGTCCGGGATCATGGCTCGGTCGGCTCGACGTCCGTGGCTACAGGTTCGCGTCGAGCTCGAGGACGAGAGCCACTACGGCGTGCTGGACGCGGGACATGGCTTCCGCCTCGGCGCGCTCCAGGGTGTCTTCCGGCGAGTGGATGATCCGGAAGATGTCGGGAATGAACCCCTCCCGGAGCCCCGCATCGCCACCGGCATTCATGAGGAGCCAGCCCTGGTGCGCCTCGGGGGCGGGCAGGATGGCGAGGGAGATGTTGGGAACGCCGGCCGCCTGGAAGCTGCGGTCGTCGCTGCTGGGGAGCATGGGGAACTCGAGGCACGGAATCAGGTGCAGCGCGCAGACCGTCCTGAAGCCCCTGTAGACGGCGGTATTGCCCGCGTGTGAGGACGGGCCGTAGATGAGGGTGTTGCCGTACGCGGCGATGTCGACGTTGACCATGGCCGCGATGCGGTCCGGCTCGTGGGCGCTGACGTAGGCCCGTGATCCCAGCAGCCCGACCTCCTCGAGGTCGAACAGGACCACGCGCACGCGGTGGCGGAGGTCGTAGCGCTGGAGCGTCTCGACGACGCGGGTGAGGACGACGGCGCCCGCCCCGTTGTCGACCACGCCGCCCGTAACGGTGCCATCGGGGAGGCGAACGGCGTCGTAGTGGGCGCCCACGACGATATCCCGGGACCCGGTCCCCAGCGTGACCACGATGTTCCGCCCTTCGGCGCGTGGCTCCCGCTGCTCCGCCCGGTTCGGGAACGTCTGAACCTCGGGATCGAAGCCGCGCCGGCGGAGGATCCCGAGCAGCGTGTCTCCGCGAGCGACGTTGTCCTGGCCGGCGAACCGTGCGAGGTCTTCGAGCAGCCCTTCGAGCGGCGTGGGCGCAGGCGCATGGAGCGCGGCGCCCTGGCCGAAGGTG
>CAYXJH010000238.1:0-5496 GCA_964465415.1 uncultured Gemmatimonadaceae bacterium | reverse complement strand
GCGCCGATGGCGGCCATGCCCGCCAGCGCCAGGCTTGCGCGGCCGAGGAAGCGGCGGCGCCCGGAGTCAGGGCTGTGGTCGGATCCGGCCATGTCGGCTGTCGGATGTGAGCGGGATCGAGCGTTCGCCGGGCGGCCGGCGGACCAACGATCGAGATGCCTGCGGGGGGCGGTGCAACCTTCGGGCCGGCGGTCGCCTGCGCGGCGGACCCTCGCCTTGTGGGCCGCGTCCCGCCTCGCCTGGCGTCAGCGCTTGGTGAACACCTTGAGGAACTTCTCCTCCGCCTCGGTGGTGCCGACCAGGATGAGCTCGGCGTCCGGGCGTTCCGGGATCCGGGCGTCCGGCGAGGGGTTGATGACCATCTGGCCATCGATCTGCCAGGCCACCAGGTGGCAGCCGCTCCTTTCCCGGATCCCCGACTCACGCAGCGCCTTCCCGGCCAGGGTGGTGGGGACGCCGGTGCGGAAGACGTCCAGCCCTTCCGCCACCATTACGACGTCGCCCCGCTCCAGCAGGTTCATGATGGCGTTGGCCCCCATGGAGGCGTAGGACATCACGAAGTCGGCGCCGGCGCGGTGTAGGGTGGACACGTTCCGCTCCAGCGTGGCGCGGCTGACGATGTTCAGGTCGGGCCGCAGCCGCCGGCAGTAGTTGGTCAGGTAAATGTTGGTGGCATCGTCCGCCGTGGTGACGATCGCGGCGGGGGCGGTACGGATGCCAGCGTCCTCCAGCGTCCGGAGGCTTGCGGCGTTGCCCAGGACGGTGTGCTCTGGGTCCTGCTCCCGCTCCGGGTTCTTCTCGATGATCCGGTAGTCGATCCCCCGCTCGCGCAGTCCGGCGGCGGCCGCGCGGCCCACCCGACCGCCGCCCAGGATCAGGACCGGGGTCTCGGGCACCGAGTAGATCGCCGTGAGCTCCTCGAACAGCTCCATCTGCTCCCGCGAACCCGCCAGGACGAGGACCGTGGAATCGTGGATCTCCGTCTCCGGGCCGGGCATCTCGAAATGCCCCCGCTCCCACGCTCCCACCACCGTCAGCCCGGTCGTCCGCCGGAGCCACCCTTCGCCCAGGCTCTTCCCCACCATGGGCGTGCCGGTCACCGGCGCCTCCGCCACGACCAGCTCATCGAACTCGCCCACGATGTTCGCCCGGTGATCGCCGCCCAGGGTCCGGCGGGCCAGCGACTGTCCCAGCATCTCCGCCAGCTGCAAGACCTGGCCGGCCCCGGCGAGCTGGAGCACATCGACGGACTCCGGGTCCCGGGCAAAGACCACAACCGGCACGTTCCCATCGATCTCGCGGACCGTGAACGCGATGTTCGTGTTGACGAAATCGTTGTCGTTCGCCACGACCATCGCGGCCTGGTCGACCGCGAGCCGGCGATAGGTCTCGATGTCATCACGATCGCCCAGCACCACCCGCACCCCCTGGTCTTCCAGGTCGAGCGCCCGGCGGAGGTCCGGCTCGATGATGAAGTATCGGATGCCACGCAGCTGCAGCCGGTCCACGAGGCTCACCGCCACCGGCTCGTACGTGGCGAGGATCACGTGACCCCGTGTCGCCGGGTCCACGCTCCGTGGCACCCGCAGCCGGGTCTGCGCTTCCAGCCACGGGGCGTAGAAGAATTGGACGAAGGTGAACGGGAGGACGATCAGGAGGAACAACACGCCGGAGACCAGCACGAAGACCGAGAACACTCGCCCGATGTCCGAGTGGAAGATGATGTCGCCGAAGCCCAGGGTCGACATCGTGACCAGGGTCCAGTACACGCCGGTGATCCAGCTGTGGTCCTGGCCCTCGCGCGCCATGAGTAGGTGGAAGAGGATGGTGTAGGTGGTGACCATCGCGACCAGCACCAACATGAACTTGACCAGGACCGTCAGATTCCGACGTGTGCCCGGCCCCCGGATGAAATACGAGAGCTGCGCCGTGAGGAACTTCATGCGTCCCCGCCTCGGGCGCCGGTCCACAGGCCAGGGTGGAAGAGCAGGAGCACGGTGAAGATCTCGAGTCTGCCCACGATCATGAGAAATATCAGGATCAGTTGCGACACAGGGTCCATCCAGCCGTAATGTCCCGTTGCACCGACCGCGCCAAGGCCCGGCCCGATGTTCGCCAGGGTGGCGATGCTGGCGCCGAGCGCCGTCTCGAGGTCGTGGCCGAGCGCTGCCAGGGCCAGCACGCCGGCACCGAAGATGAGGAAGAAGAGAAGGACGAAGCCGAGGATGTTGAGCACGATGTTGTCGTCCACCGCCCTGCTCCCGAGTCGGGTCACCATGACAGCCCTGGGATGGATGCTCTTGCGTACCTCGACCAGGCCCTGCTGGAGCAGAATATAGACGCGGACCGCCTTCATTCCGCTCGCCGTGGAACCGGCCATGCCACCCATGAACATGAGGCCGACCAACACGAGCTGGCCGCCCATCGGCCAGATGTTGTAGTCGGTGGACACGTACCCGGTCGTCGTCGCGAGCGACACGACCTGGAACAGAGCGTCCCGGAAGGCCGCCTCCGTGGTGTCGTACGCGCCGTGGACCAGGAGCATGGTCCACAGGAGGACGGTGGCTCCACCCAGGATCATCGTATAGAAGCGCCATTCGGCATGGCCGAAATAGACCCACGGTCGCCCACTCAATGCCCGGAAATGGAGCACGAAGTTGACCCCGGCCAGGTACATGAACGCGGTGAGCGTGTATTGGACGCCCGGGCTGAAGGCGGCGACCGAGTCGTTGCGCGGTGAGAACCCACCCGTCGGCATCGTCGTGAGGGCGTGGTTGAAGGCATCAAAGGGCTCCATCCCTCCGAGCAGCAGGAGAACGACCAGGGTGCCCGTAAGCGATGCGTACACGTACCATAGGAGCTTTGCCGTCTGGGCGATCCGGGGGGTCAGCCGCTCGTATGTCGGCCCTGGCACCTCCGCCGCGAAGAGGCGCATCCCGCCCACTCCCAGGACCGGGAGAATGGCGACCCCGAGCAGGATGATCCCCATTCCGCCCAGCCACTGGGTCAGTGACCGCCAGAACAGTATGCCGTGGGGCTGCCCCTCGATGTCGGCCAGTACGGTGGACCCGGTGGTGGTGAACCCGGATACCGACTCGAACAGCGCTGCCATCGGGTGCGCGATCACACCGGAGAACAGATAGGGCAGGGCGCCCAGCACCCCTACGAGGATCCAGGTGAGGGAAACGATGGCGTACCCCTCCCGGATGGTGAGTTCGCGGTCGAGGCTGGTCAGCCGATACCCGGCGAACCCGAGCACCGCCGTCACCACCGTCGAGAGGACGAACGCGAGGACGTCTCCCTCCCGGTACCACGCCGCGACCAGGGTGGACGCCGCCAGCGCCGCGCTGAACGCGAGGAGTACGATGCTGATCATGTAGACCAGGTGCCGGATCTTCATGAGAAGAGCCGTTCCACTCCTGCAACCGCGTCTGGCACCAGGATAATGATCACGCGGTCGCCGCCGCGGACCACGTCGTCCCCTCGCGGCAGGATGACTTCCTTCCCGCGAACGATCGAGCCGAGGATGGCGCCGCGAGGGAAATCGATCTCGCGCACCTTCCGGTCCGCTACGCGAGCGTGTGTCCCCACTACCAACTCGATGGCCTCGGCCCGCGTGCCCTTCAACGTGGCCACGGAGGCCACGTTCCCCCGCCGGACGTGGCGCAGGATCGCGTTCACGGCCGAGAGGCGCGGGGACACGGCGGCATCCAGCCCCACGCGCTCGATGAGCGACATGTAATCGACGCGGTGGATGAGCGGGATGACACGACGCGCGCCGAGGCTCTTCGCGAGCAGCGCCGAGAGCATGTTGATCTCGTCGCGGTCGGTCAGTGAGACGAAGCCGTCGATGCCTTCCACGCCCTCCATCTCCAGGAGCTCCAGGTCGGTGGCGTTGCCGTGTAGGATCAGCGCCTTCGGAAGCAGCTGGGCGAGCTCGCGGCAGCGCTCCCGCCGCACCTCGAGGACGGTGCAGGCCACGCGGTGATCGGCCAGGTGCCGGGCGAGATAGACCGCCTCGTCGCTGCCGCCCGCGATCATCACGCGGCGCAGCTTGAACGGCTTATAGCCGGCCATGGGTGGGAGGGATGCGACTTCTCCGGTGGGCGCGAGCAGGAACAACTTGTCCCCGGCCTCGATCCGCGTCGCGCCCGTAGGGATGTGCGTTTCCTTGTCCCGGATGATGGCGGCGAGGACGAACCGGTGTCCTGCCATGTCCCGGTCGAGCTCCTCCACGGTCCTGCCGGCGGCGGGTGACCCTTCGCGGATCCGCATGCCGACCAGCTGGACCCGACCGTCGGCAAACCGGACCAGGTCCGTGGCTGCCGCCGAGTTCAAGAGCTGGAAGAGCTCCCACGCCGATTCCTGCTCCGGCCCGATGAAGAGATCCACGCCGATCTCCGCACGCGAGAGGACGCTCTCCGCAGTGTGGTACTCCGGGTGGCTGACGCGGGCAATCTTGATCGGGACCCTGCGGCGCGACGCGATCAGGCAGGCAATGAGGTTCACCTCATCCCCGCGCGCCACCGCGACCAGGATGTCCGCCCGGGATATGCCGGCCTCCTCCAGGACCGGGATCGACGCGCCGTTCCCCAGGATGGCGAGGATGTCGAGGTTGTCCGACGCGCGTTGCACCTTCACGGGGTCGGAATCGACGATCACAACGTCGTGCCCCTCGGCGGTCAGGCGTTGGGCCACGTCGAATCCAACGGCACCAGCACCGATGATCAGTATGCGCATCCGTATCGCGTGCGGAGAACGGGAACAGTGCCACTGTGATGGAGGTGCTCGACTGCGATGCGGCCGAACCATACGCGCAGCATGACGCCCCGTCCATGGTCGCATGTTCCCCGGTGGTCGGCAACCTGGCACCGACGCCTCGCCGTGGCCCGTGGCTCGGACCCGTGGCGGCCAGTGTAAGGGAAGCCTGCGCTCACGAATCAGGGAACTCCCCACGGCGAGACGGACCGCACAGAAGTATCGTGTGAGGACCCCACAACACGGAGGACGAATGGAACCGAATCAACGGGTCGTGGACGGGTTGAACGGGCTGCTTGCCGACTCGACCGTCTTCTACCAGAAGCTCCGCCACTACCACTGGAACGTCGACGGGCGCCACTTCTTCGAGCTGCACGAGAGGTTCGAGGCGATCTACGACCGCTGGGCCGCGTCCATCGATGAGATCGCCGAACGGATCCTCATGGTGGGCGGCGTGCCGCTCCACACGCTCAAGTCCCTGCTCGAGGCGGCGTCGCTGGCCGAGGACGAGACGGTCCCGTCCGCGGACGCGATGGTCGATGCCGTGGCCGCGGACATGTCCGCGCTCCACACCCGCGCCGGTCAGGTCATCGATGCGGCCGAGGACGCGGGCGACCGCGGCACGGCCAACCTCATGGACGACCTGCGGGACGGCATGGAGAAGGATCTCTGGATGCTCAAGGCGTGGCGGAAGGAGACGGCGGGGTCCTGGGGCTGAGGGTCGACATCGACTTCGAC
>CAYXJH010000237.1:0-5516 GCA_964465415.1 uncultured Gemmatimonadaceae bacterium | reverse complement strand
GATCTCCATCGCGCCGTCGAGCGCGCGAAAGAACCGGCGCAGCCGGCGCGCGTTCACGCCGAAGTCCGCGCGGCCCAGGTGGGAGGCCGACATGCCGTCGACGCGGGTCTGGGCGTCCGGGTCCAGGCTGATCCGGAACGTGACGGCGCTCTCGAACCGCTCGAACCTGGAGCGCACCCGTCCCCGGATGATGCCGTCGCCGTCATCCGCGCTCGTCAGCGACCAGCCACTCAGTCCGCCGGATACGAGGGAGAGCGACGCCTGCCAGACCGTCTCGAAGGGGATCATGTAGGTTCGTCCCCGCAGCTCGTCGTCCGGCGAGTCCGGGGCCGTGTAGGCCACGTTCCGGGTCATCGTGAGCCTGGCCGACTCGAGGAGACGGTCGGTCACGACCCCAGGCGATACGTGATGCTGACGGACGCGTGAACGTCCAGCTCCCCTGGCTGCACGGGGGTGTCCACCGCCATGTCCCTTTGGAGCGCCTCCATCCGCATGGCCACTGGTGGGGGGGCGACGCCGCCCGTGGTCACCTGCAGCGGGGGGCCCAGCGACTCACCCAGTGCTTCGGCCAGCACCATCGCCTCCTCCCGCGCCCGAGCGACGGCAAGCCTCAGCGCGTCGTGGTATGCCGCGTCCGGCTGGCTCAGCTCGAACCGCACCCCCGTGACGCGGTTCGCCCCGGCCTCCACCGCCGCGTCGATCGTGCGGCCCACCAGATCGATGTCGTCGAGCTGGACGACCAGCTGATTCACCGCCTGGTATCCCACGATGACCGGCGGCGCGCCATCCCGGCGGTGGTCGTAGCGGGGGTGAAGCTCGATCCGGGCGGTCTGGATCCGGGCATCCGGGATGCCCAGCCGCCGGATGGCCGCAAGCACCCGGTCCATCGTGGCGGCGTTGGCCGCAGTGGCCTCGCCCGCGGTTTCGGCCAGTGTCTCCACCGCGATCTGCACAGCGGCGCGATCCGGAGCGCGCCGGACGGTCGCGTTGGCGTTGACCTGGATGACGCGCGGTGCGTCGGCGGCGGGGACCTGTGCCTCGGCCTGGAGCGGCATGACGCAGCCGGCGGCGAGGAGGGCGGTCAGGAACGTGATCGGAGCGTGTCTCATGCCGGAAAGATAGAGGGTGGACGGTGCCGGCGCGAGGTCGGCGGCGCCCTTGTGGGGGCTGCCAAGTGGCGTCGCCCGGCGCCTCCGGGTATTCTGCTGCTGCGCGGGAACCGAGCTTGCGTGGCCCTCGTCCGCGGCATGGTCCGGACCGAAACCGAGGAGATCCCGTGAAGGTCGTGATACCGCTGGCAGGCAAGGGGACGCGCCTGCGGCCCCACACGTACGCCACGCCGAAGCCGCTGCTGCACGTGGGCGGTCGGCCCGTGATGAGCTACATCCTCGATGACCTCATGGAGCTGGGCGTAAAGGAGGCGGTGTTCATCACGGGCTACCTGAAGGAGAACATCGAGGAGTATATACGGACGGAGTATCCGCAGCTCGAATCGCACTTCGTAGAGCAGGCGGTCCAGGACGGGACGGCGGGCGCCGTGAAGCTCGCCCAGCCCTACATCGACGAGGACCTGCTCATCATCTTCGTGGACACGCTCTTCGACGCGGACCTGGGGTCCGTCCGGGAGCTCCCCGAGTCGGATGCGGGGGTGATCTGGGCCAAGGAGGTAGAGGACTACCAGCGCTTCGGCGTCATCCTCACAGATGACGACGGGTACATGAAGCGCATCATCGAGAAGCCGAAGGACCCGATCTCCAAGCTGGCCAATATTGGCCTGTACTACATCCGGGACTGGGAGCTCCTGTTCGAGGGAATCGACGCCACGCTATCCAGTACCCTCGGCCCCGGCGGGGAGTACTTCCTGACCGATGCATTCCAGTACATGATCGACCACGGCGCACGGATCCGGACGCTCGAGGTCGCCGGCTGGTACGACTGCGGAAAGCCCGAGACGCTGATCCAGACGAATCGCCACCTCCTGGAGACCACCCGGGGCCGACGGCCGGACGGCGCCACGGGATCCCGGATCCAGAACCCCGTGCGCATCGATGCGGGCGTGACGATCCGGAACTGCGAGATCGGGCCCAACGTGACCGCGGAGGAGGGGTCGAGGCTGCGCGGCTCGAAGATCCGCGACTCCATCCTCGGGAGGGACGTGGTCATCGAGGAGTGCGACCTCCACGACTCGGTCATAGGCGATCGCGCCGTGCTGCGCGGCATCCGGGGCAGCGTGAACGTGGCCGCCGACTCGGAGGTGGTCGCCGCCGCGAAGGAACGAGGATGAACGAGCGGGACCTTATCCACGACTGGAACACCGTGGGCGATTCGTTCGAATACGCGTCGCTGCGGCCGGTCGAGCTGGACGACGAGACGCTCCGTGATGGTCTCCAGTCCCCGTCCGTCCAGGACCCGTCCATCGAGGACAAGATCCGCATCCTCCACCTCATGGATGCGCTGGGGATCCACACGGCCGATATCGGGTTGCCGGGGGCCGGGCCCCGCGCTGTCGCGGACGTTCGGGCCCTGGCACAGGAGATCGCTTCCGCCAGGCTCCGCATCGGCGCCAACTGTGCGGCCCGCACCGTGCGCGCCGACATCGAGCCCATCGCCCGGATCTCGCAGGAGACGGGGATCCCGATCGAGGCGTGCACGTTCATCGGCTCGTCCCCCATCCGCCAGTACGCCGAGGACTGGACGCTGGACCAGATGCTGAGGGTGACGGAGGACGCGGTACGGTTCGCCGTCGCGGAGGGTCTGCCGGTCATGTACGTGACGGAGGACACGGTACGGGCCACGCCCGACACGCTCCGCAGGCTTTACGGCACCGCCATCGAGAACGGCGCCCGCCGGATCTGCCTGGCGGACACCGTGGGTCACGCGACGCCCAACGGAGTGCGCCAGCTCGTGCGGTTCATCCGATCGGAGATCGTGGCGCCCAGCGGGGAGGACGTGAAGATCGACTGGCACGGGCACCGGGACCGCGGCCTGGCCGTGCCCAACACGCTGGCGGCCATAGAGGAGGGGGTGGACCGGGTCCATGGCACCGCCCTCGGCATCGGCGAGCGGGTCGGCAACACCGAGATGGACCTGCTCCTGGTGAACCTGAAGCTGCTGGGTCTGCACGATTACGACCTGTCGCGGCTGGGGGAGTACTGCGAGACCGTCGCCCGGGCGACGGGCGTGCCCATCCCCCCCAACTACCCAGTCGTCGGGGGCGACGCGTTCCGGACCGGGACGGGCGTACACGCCGCGGCCATCATCAAGGCCCGCCAGAAGGGCGACGAGTGGCTGGCGGACCGCGTGTACTCGGGCGTCCCCGCCGCCGAGTTCGGCCGGCGCCAGTCCATCGAGATCAGCCACATGAGCGGGATGTCGAACGTCAAGTACTGGCTGGCCGAGCACGGGTACGACTCGGGCGATCCCTCGTTGGCTCAGCGCGTGTTCGAGCTCGCGAAGCGATCCGGCCACACCTTGACCGAGGATGAGATCCACGCGTGCTGCCGCCAGCACGCCGCTGCCAGGGGAGACGTCTAGATGCCAAACCGCTGGGTGTTCCTTGCCGATCCCGACTCGTACGGTTGGAGCGACCTGGTGAAGGAGGGCCGGGCGGTGTGGGACGGCATCCGCAACCGTACGGCCCAGAACCGACTACGGAGCGCGAGCCAGGGCGACGAGGTGCTGATCTACCACACATCGCCGGACAAGGCGTTGGTAGGCATCGCGCGCGTGGCGGGCGAGCCGTATCCCGATCCTTCCCATCAAGAGCGCGTCGTGGTCGACCTGGAGCCGGTGACCGCCCTGGCTCGCCCGCTGCCGCTGGCGGAGATCCGGGCGGACCCCGCCCTCGCCGAAGCGGGCTTCGTCCGCATGCCCAGGGTCGCCGTGCACGAAGCCTCATCGGACGAATGGGACCGGGTCCTGGACCTCACCGGGACCGACCCGGGCCAGGCCGGCGGCCTGGACCCCGCGGACGTGGGAGGGCCGTAGCGTGCGGGCCGTCCGGGTCACCGAGCCGGGCGGACCCGAGGCACTCGTCCTCCGCGATTTGCCCGACCCGGAGCCCGGATCCGGAGAAGCGCGCGTCCGGATCGATCTGGCGGGCGTCAACTACATCGACGTGTACCACCGAACGGGGCTCTATCCGAAGCCGCTGCCCTTTACCCCCGGCGTTGAAGGGGGCGGCGTCGTGGACGCGGTCGGGCCGGACGTGACCGGGGTGGCCGTCGGGGACCGGGTCGCCTGGGCCATGCACCCGGGCTCCTACGCGGAGGCCGCGGTCGTACCGGCCTGGCGCCTGGTCCGGGTGCCGGATGCGCTGCCTCTTGAGACGGCGGTAACCCTCATGGTACAGGGGATGACCGCCCACTACCTGGTCGAGAGCACGTACCCGTTGGGTCCCCACGACGTGGCAGTCGTGCATGCGGCGGCCGGCGGCGTGGGGCTGCTCCTGGTCCAGCTCGCCAGCGCGACGGGTGCCCAGGTCATCGGGACCTGTTCCACCGAGGAAAAGGAGCGCCTGGTCCGGGAGGCCGGGGCAGCCCACGTGATCCGCTACACGGAGACCTGCTTCCGGTCCGAGGTCGAGCGCCTGACCGGAGGCGCCGGGGCCTCCGTCGTCTACGACTCGGTGGGCCGCGCCACGTTCAGGGACAGCCTCGCCTGCCTGCGGCCCCGCGGGTACGTGGTCTTGTTCGGGCAGTCCAGCGGGAAGGTGGAGCCGTTCGACCCGGCGGCGCTGGCCAGTGGTGGCTCGCTCTTCCTGACCCGTCCATCACTGGCCCATTACACGCGGGATCGGCGGGAGGTCGAATGGCGGGCGGGCTCGCTCTTCGAGCGTGCCGTGCGGGGCGAGCTCGAGGTGCGGATCCACGACGTTCTCCCACTGGCCGACGCGGCGGGCGCACACCGCCTTCTGGAGAGCCGGGCGACGGCGGGCAAGTTGTTGCTACGGCCGTGATTACGCGTCAGCGGGCAGCGCCGGCCTTGGCGTCGCTGCCCTCCCGGGCCTCCCGCTCGCGGGCGCGCTCCTCGAGCCTCCGCTCGTAGTCCGCTCGCTGCTCGGGTGTCAGCACCTGCATGATCTCGAGCCGCGCCGAGTCCGTGATGACCTCGAGACGTGGCGAGATCTCCGCCCAGGCCGCCTTCATCCGCTCCGATCTACGTTCCAGGATCGCATCGATCCGCGCGCGTTGCTCCGCCGTCATCTCCACCTGATCGATGACGTGGGTCCGACGCGCGTCCGCCGGGGCATCGCGACGGGACGGGTCCGCGGTGACCACCCGGTCCACCGCGGCGCCAGCCAGGCCGCCCACCACGAAGGTGACGGCGATGAGCGCGAAGCCGATCAGCCGCATCCTACCCGCGAAGAGCATGGTCATCGGCGTCGCTCCATGGCCAGGACCAGGTCCGCGGCGGTGGGCTCACGACCTTCGGCGAGCCAGTCCGCGGCCGGGGCGGGCACGCCCAGGGCGTCCACCACGCTCGTCAGAGCTGCCTCCGCCGGACGGAATCCAATT
>CAYXJH010000236.1:0-5530 GCA_964465415.1 uncultured Gemmatimonadaceae bacterium | reverse complement strand
GCCCGCCCCTGGCTGCCGCCCGCACGAACACGACCCTTGCTGTTCTGGCCACCGACGCGCCGCTCGACCAGCCGACGCTGCACGGCCTGGCTCGCGCGGGATCCACCGCTGTGGCGCGGCGCATCGCACCCGTTCACACGCCGTTCGACGGCGATGTCACGTTCGGGGTGTCCACGGCCGACCGTCCGGAGCCGGTCCCTCCCGATCTCCTGCTGGCCCTGGGCGCCATGGCCGCCGATGCGCTGGCGGAAGCCATCGAGCGTGCCGTGACGGAGGGCGATCGTGCGTAAGCTCGTCCTCTTCGACATCGACGGTACGCTCCTGGACACGCAGGGCGCCGGAGCACGCGCCTTCCGCCGGGCCATGCTCGAGGTCTATGGCGAGACCGGGCCCATCGACTCTTACGAGTTCCACGGCAGGACCGACCCGCAGATCGCCCGGGAGCTGCTCCGCATGGCTGGCCGGGACGACCAGGCGATCGATCGTGGCCTGCCCGCCTTGTGGGACGCCTACCTGCGGGAGCTCCGCGTCGAGCTGGACCGGCCGGACGCCGACGCCAGCGTCCTGGCCGGTGTGGCACCGCTCCTCGACGCACTGCATGACGCTGGCGAGCATCTGGTCGCGCTGCTGACGGGGAACATCGAGGCCGGCGCTCGCCTGAAACTGGGCGCGGCAGGACTCTGGGGACGTTTCGACTTCGGCGCGTACGGCTCCGACCACGAGCGCCGGGATCGGCTTCCCGCCGTCGCAGTCCGTCGCGCCCGTGAGCGGTCCGGCATCGAGTTCAGGGGCCGCGACGTCGTGATCATCGGCGATACGCCCTTCGATGTCTCGTGTGGCCGGTCTCTCGGAGTGTGGGCTGTTGCGGTTGCCACGGGAAGGCACAGCACCCGCGAATTGGCGGCGGCCGGGGCGGACGTGGTGCTCGATGACCTGCGGGACACGGGCGCGGCGCTGACGGCCATCGGGTAGCCGCCGGTGGGAAGGGCGGGGACACCTCCGGTCGAAGATGTCCCCGTCCGTACCGCTTACCGGACGCCGAATCCCAGGTAGATGTCGACGTACGAGACTGACTGCGTGATGTCGTCGAGATTGTCGTAACCGAAGTCCACGTCACCGAGGTTGAACCACTTCGCCCCGGCGTACACGTTGGGCGTCAGCTGGAGGCCGCCGCCCAGCGCGAACCCCAACTGGGTCCCCGTCTCGGCGCTGGCCCCGTTGAAGTCGGGTCCGCGCGTGAACGCCACGCCCGCCTGGCCCGTGAGGAACGGCCGCATCATGCCCAGGGTGCCCACGTCCAGCCGCAGGCCGGTCATGACCGGGAAGAAGAGGAAGCCGCCATCCAGGTCGGCGTCATCCACGCTGTGGGCCGCGGCGTCCGCCGACGTGTACCAGCTCACGGCGGGCGACACCATGGCCAGGGGGAACGTCAGGTCCACGCCGCCCGAGAACCCGGTGCTCGCCACGTCGCCGTAGTCGCCCATGGGAAGTGAAACGCCGGCGTGGGCGCCGAACCCGAAGGTCTGGGCCGCGCCGGGCGCGCTCCAGGCGAGGACTGCCGCTGTCGCAATGACGGTAGCCAAGCTTCGCATATGTAGTTACTCCGTGTGTTGTCTTGGTCCCCAGCCGGGACCTGTGGAAAATCGCTGTGAGCGTTCCTTTCTACAGCAACGATCGGGCCGCCGCGCGGGATTGACACCCGCCTCCCGCGCGACCTACAATCCGAGCCCCCACGCTCCGCCAATGAACGGCCAGCCTTGAAGGGAGGAGTCATGGCCACCGCGAAGGAATACTCGACTGAGAAGATTCGGAACATTGCCGTGTTGGGACATGGCGGCTCGGGCAAGACGACGCTGATCGACGCGCTCTGTTTCGTCGCCGGCTCGAGCCGCCGCCATGGGAATGTCGACGACGGGACCGCCCTGACCATGTACACCCCCGAGGAGATCGCCCACGGGATTTCCATGCAGACGTCGGCGGCGTTCGCGGAATGGGATGGCGTGAAGATCAACCTGCTGGATACACCGGGCTATATGGACTTCATGGGCGAGGCGATCGCGGCGACCCGGGCGGTCGATGGCGCCGTCATCGTCCTCGGGGCCACGTCCGGCGTGGAGGTGGGGACGGAGAAGGTCTGGGAGTACTGCGAGGACCGGAAGATTCCCAGGATCTTCTTCGTGTCCATGATGGATAAGGAGAACGCGGACTTCGACGCCGTCTACCGGGAGATCAACAACGAGCTGAGCGAGAAGGTCGTGCCGGTGGAGATCCCCATCGGGTCGGGTGACAACTTCAGGGGCATCATCAATCTGTTCAGCGGCCGGGCCCACATGTACACGCCGGGTAGCGCGACGGGTGAGTACGAGGAGACCGATGTGCCCGAGGAGAAGCGTGAGAAGTTCGAGCGGTGGCGGACCGAGCTGATGGAGACCGTGGCGACCACGGACGACAGCCTGCTCGAAGCGTACCTCGAAGGCGAAGAGATCGACCGCCAGCAGGTCCTGGAGGCCATGAAGGCGGCGATGCAGCGCGGCGAGGTTTTCCCGCTCTTCTGTGGCGCGCCCCAGAAGGCCTGGGGCACGCGGGCCCTCGGCCGCAAGCTGGTCGAGCTGATGCCCAGCCCCGCGGACGCGGCGGCGGAGATCGCCCAGCGGCCGAACCTCGACCAGGTCGTCGAGCTACGGGCTGCTGACGACACCCCTTTCGCCGCGCTGGTCTTCAAGACCATGAGCGAGCCACACGTCGGGGAGCTGAGCTACTTCCGGGTGTTCAGCGGATCGGTTACCAACGGCATGGAGGTCCTCAACTCGAATCGAGAGGCCACCGAGAAGCTGGCGCATATCTCCATCGCCCAGGGCAAGGAGCGGATGGAGGTCCCGAGGCTTCACGCCGGCGACATCGGCGTGGTCGCCAAGCTGAAGCACACGCACACGAACGACACGCTCTGCGACGCGTCGCGGCCCCTGGTCATCGAGCCCATCCGGTTTCCCGAGCCCGACATCTCCGTCGCCATCCGCGCGGCGACGCGCGGCGATGAGGACAAGATCGGGACCGGCCTGTCCAGGCTGCACGACGAGGACCCCACCTTCGTCAGCGGCTACGAGCCGGAGATCCGCCAGACCATCATCCGCGGACTCGGCGAGCTGCACCTCGACGTCCAGATCGAGCGCCTGAAGCGGAAGTACGGGGTCGACGTCATCACGGAGCAGCCCCGTATCAACTACCGGGAAACGATCCGCAAGGAAGCCGCTGCGCAGGGTCGCTACAAGAAGCAGACGGGTGGCCGGGGCCAGTTCGGTGACTGCCACGTCCGACTCAAGCCGGCGCCGCGGGACTCAGGGTACGAGTTCATCGATTCGATCACGGGCGGCGTGATCCCGAACAAGTTCATCCCGTCGGTGGACAAGGGCATCCAGGAGGCGTCCCGCCGCGGCATCCTGGCCGGCTTCCAGGTGGTCGACTTCCATGCGGAGTGTTACGACGGGTCCTACCACACGGTAGACTCCAGTGATGTGGCGTTCCAGGTGGCGGGGTCCATGGCGTTCAAGAAGGCCGCCCAGGAAGCGGCGCCCGTCCTCCTCGAGCCGATCATGGACGTGGAGATCACTACGCCCGACGAGTACATGGGTGACATCATGGCGGACCTGAACCAGCGGCGCGGTCGGATCCAGGGCATGGACGCCCAGGGGTCACGCACGGTGATCCGTGCCATGGTCCCGGAGGCGGAGCTGTACAAATACGCCACCACGCTCCGTTCCGTCAGCCACGGCCGCGCCATGCACTCGCGCAAGCTGCATGGCTTCGAGGAGGTGCCGGCGAACGTCGCCGATAAGGTGATCGCCGACGCGAAGAAGGGTGCGGAGGAGGAGGTGCACGCGTAGACGTCAGGGGCGTCGCTGAACGGCCCGGACGGTGAGCTCGAACAGCTCGGGCCGCTGGTAGTGGCCGCTGACGTCCAGCGTCATGGACTCCTCCCGGTTGCGCCGGTAGTCCAGCTCCGCCACGAGGATGCCGGGCTCGTCGTACAGGGGTCCGGCCAGGTATGCGCCATCCGGGCCGATGATGGCGCTGCCGCCCCGCAGGAGGAGCTGCTCGGGCCCGCTCACCTTGGCCGGGCTCGCCTCGAGCTCGGACGGCAGGGCCCCGGCTTTCATGATCTGGCCGGCGGCGATGACATGGCAGCGTCCCTCGAACGCGTAGCAGCGGCTGGCTTCCTGGTGCATGCCGTTCGCGCCGACCACCGCCGACCAGACGGCCACGTGGACGTCCTCTCCCGAGTCGTGCATGACCTGGCGGGCCAGGGGGTTCCAGTGCTCCCAGCAGATCAGCCCGCCCACGCGGCCGGCCGGGGTGTCGACCGCCCGGAGCCCCTCCGCGTCCCCGGGGCCCCAGAGCAGGCGCTCCGTGTAGGTGGGCGTGAGCTTCCTGTGATGGTTGAGGAGCGTGCCGTCCGGGCCGAAGGTCAGGAGCGTGTTGAAGAGCGTGCCGCGGCCCGCGCCCGCGTCGACCCGCTCGCTGACGCCGAGTACCAGCGTGATCTCCAGCTCGCGGGCGATGGTGGCCAGCGCGTCGAACGACTCGCCGCCCACCGCCACGCTGTCGTCCACCAGCCGGGCGTAGACCGCCTTCACGGGGGCGTGGTCCCACAACCCGGCATCGCGGCAGTAGTCGATCCACGCGGGGTAGCCGGGCAACCACGTCTCCGGGAACACGACGAGGGCCGCCCCGTTGCTCGCCGCCTCCGAGGCAAGCTCCCGGGTCCGTTCCAGTCCCGCCGCGAGGGAGCCGGGCTGCTCCGCCTGCACCACAGCCGCCGTGACCCGTTTCGTCATCCGCGCCGCTCACCGCTCAGTGGAAATCTCCACGACGACCGTCAACCCTGCCGACGGCCCCGGAACGACGGGATCATGGACCCGGTCGGGGCCCGGGAGCAAGGGCTCGCCGTATGGCGCGCACGTCATCGACCAGGCGGGGCAGGTCGGCGGCTGAAAGGGTCTGGTCGGCGTCGGAGATCGCGTTGTCGGGGTCGATGTGCACCTCGATCAGCAGGCCGTCCGCGCCGGCGGCAATGGCGGCGCGTGCCATGGCGGGCACGCAATCCCGCCGCCCGGTCCCGTGGCTCGGGTCTACGAGGATGGGGAGGTCGGTGCGCTGCCGCAGCACCGGGACGGCATTCAGGTCCAGCGTGTTTCGCGTGGCCGTCTCGAACGTCCGGATCCCCCGCTCGCACAGGATTACGGAAGGATTCCCCGCGGACACGACGTACTCGGCCGCGTTCATCCACTCGTCGATGGTCGCGGCGAAACCGCGCTTGAGGAGGACGGGGCGGCGCGCCCGTCCGAGCTCGCGGAGCAGGGAGGTGTTGGCCATGTTGCGAGCGCCGACCTGGAGGATGTCGACGTACCGGGCGGCTACGGGGATCTGCGTCGCGTCGATGACTTCGTTGATCAGCAGGAGACCGTGCGCATCGGCGGCCGACCGGGCCACCACCAGGCCGTCCTCGCCCATGCCCTGGAAGCTGTAGGGGCTG
>CAYXJH010000235.1:0-5581 GCA_964465415.1 uncultured Gemmatimonadaceae bacterium | reverse complement strand
AGGTGGGGCCGGTCGTCGGTCAGGAGGTCGGAGAACGTTGCGCGCATGGTTACACCTCCTCGTTCGACATCGACATCGACTTCGACTTCGACTTCGACTTCGACATCGACTTCGACGGGGTCAGCGGGGCTCGCGGGCCTTCTGCCGGATCATGGCGGTGAGCATGGCGCCGATGCGGGCGAGACGCTCCTCCTGGTGATCGAACGCGTCCTGGTCGATCACACCCATCAGGATCAGGGCATCCAGCATCGCGGCGGACTCGTACAAGGAGCCCTGAGCATAGCGGAGGTGTTGGGCGCTCTCGCCCGGGGAATGTCTGCCGCCGGCTTCCGCAATGTTCAGGACGGTCGACAATGCTGCCCGCAGCATCTGGGATGTCAGGACCTTCCGATCCCAGCGCATCCTGCTGGCCACCTCCAGGCACCAGCCGAGGTGCTGCACCGCCGCCCGGTACACATCCAACCTCTTGAAATCGAACCGGTACTCCACCGCCATACGAGCCTCCGCGTTTCAGGGTTGTCGCCCTCCAACGCTTCGGCTTCCAACGGGGCGCCGGAATAGCCCGACGGGTCAGCCGTCCCAAGTTCAACGAAGTCGAAGTCGAAGTCGAACTCGAAGTCGACGAATCCGAAGTCGAAGTCGACGAAGTCGAAGTCGAAGTCGAAGTCGAAGTCGAAGTCGAAGTCGATGTCGATGTCGATGTCGAAATCGCCTCAGACCGCACTGTAGTACTTCGCTTCCGGATGGTGGAACACGATCGCCGCCGTCGAAAGCTCCGGCACCAGCGCGCCCGCCGACGTCAGCTCCATACCCAACCGCTCCCGCACCGGGAGCAAACGATAGACGATCTCGTGCTGCATGTGGTCCGGACACGCCGGATAGCCCCAGGCGTAACGCAATCCCCGCCCCTCCGCGATCCCCCACTCCCGCCGCATCCGCCGGTGCACCCACTCCGCCGCCGCTTCCGCCAGCCGCACCCCGAACCCGTGCAGGTAATACCCCTCCGCGTACTCCCCCCCCTTCATCATCGCATCCGACCGCTCCAGCAACCTGTCCGAAACCGACGCGATCAGGAACCCGACATAGTCCGCCGGCCGCGCCGTCGCCTTGACGCCCACCGAGGAGGTTTCCCCGACCGGTGCCGCAGCGGAAGCCGTCGAAGTCGAAGTCGAAGTCGAAGTCGAAGTCGAAGTCGAAGTCGAAGTCGAAGTCGACGCCCGCAGATAGTCCGACAGACAGAGCCGCTCCCGATCGCCCTGCCTCGGAAACGGGAACCGCTCGACCTCCCGGTCCGGCTCGTCCGGGTCGTAGATGACCACGTCGTCGCCGTCCGCGCTGGCCGGGAAGAAGCCGTAGGCTGCCCGCACCCGGACCTGACCGCCGGCCAGCGCTTCCCGTTTCATCCGCTCGAGACGCGGCTCGAACTCGTCGCGGACCAGCCGCTCCCACTCCTCGCCCTTTGCGTTCTTGGCGCCCCAGTGCAGCCGGTAGAGGGTGTTGAGATCGATCAGCTCGTACAGCTCGGCCAGCGGAATCCGGTCGATGACCTTGACGCCCGTGAACGCCGGCTCCGGCACGTCCACGTCCCGGCTCGGGCCCGGGCGGTCGGCCGGGCGCATCCCCTTCGCCTTTTCCTGGAGCGCCGCCCGCTTGGCCACCCCTTCCCGGACCTCGTCCAGGCGACGCTGCACGAACGCCGCCCGGTCGTCCCCCTTCAGCGCGTCTACCACCGCCAGCCCTTCGAACGCGTCCTTGCAGTACCAGACGCCGGGCGCATAGAGCTGCTCCTGCGCCTCGTCCACGTACGCCGCGTTGCGGATGAACGAGGGGTTGATGGCCGCCCCGCCGCACATGACGGGGAACGTCAACCCCCGGTTCTCCAGCTCCTTGACCGCGATGGGCATCTGCTTGGACGTGGACACCAGCAGCGCCGAGAGCCCGATCACGTCGGCCCGCACCTCCTCGGCCTTGGCGATGATGTCGTTCACCGGCACCTGCTTGCCCAGGTCGTGTACCGTGTAGCCGTTGTTCTCCAGGATCGTGTGGACCAGGTTCTTCCCGATGTCGTGCACATCCCCGAACACGGTCGCCAGCACGACCGTCCCCTTCGACTGCCCCTCCACCTTCTCCAGGTACGTCTCCATCCGCCCCACCGCAGCCTTCATCACCTCCGCCGACTGGAGCACGAACGGCAGGATCAGCTCACCGGCGCCGAACTTGTCGCCTACTTCCTTCATCGCGGGCAGCAGCACCGTGTTGAGGAGATCGACGCCCGCCCCATGTGTCGACTTCGACATCGACTTCGACTTCGATCCGCGGTCGTCTGGCCCGACTCCCGCTCCATCTACCGGGGCACTCCGATCTCCAGCGGCCACCCCCTCTCCGCCGTTCGAAGTCGAAGTCGAAGTCGATGTCGTCGAAACGCGGCGCTCGATCGCCCGATCCACCAGCTCGACTACCCCATCCTTCTTCCGGTGCAGGATGCTCCAGTGGATCGCCACGTCCACCGGCATGGCCTCCCGCGGGTCGCCGACCGACTCGGCCTCCGGCTCGTGCGCGTCGTAGAACGCGATGAAGCGGGCCAGGGCGTCGTCGCGGCGGTCGAAGATCAGGTCGTCGGCGAGCTCGCGCTCCTCCGCGTCGACCTCGGCGTAGGGGGTGATATGGGCTGGGTTCACGATCGCCATGTCCAGCCCGGCCTCGACGCAGTGGTGAAGGAAGACCGAGTTCAGGACCGAGCGGGCGTGAGCCTCCAGGCCGAAGCTCACGTTGCTGACGCCCAGGCTGGTGAGGACGCCGGGCAGCTCGGCCTTGATCCGCCGGATCCCCTCGATGGTCTCGACCGCGCTTGGCCTGAACTCCTGCTCGCCGGTGGCCAGCGTGAACGTCAGGTCGTCGAAGATGAGGTCGGCCGGGTCCATCCCGTACTCGCCCACGACAATGTCGTGGATCCGCCGCGCGACCTCCAGCTTCCGGTCCGCCGACTTGGCCATCCCGGTTTCGTCAATCGTGAGCGCGACCAGCGCGGCGCCGTGCTGGACGGCCATGGGGACTACCGTGTCGATACGGCCGCGGCCGGCCTCCAGGTTGATGGAGTTGATGATGGCGCGGCCGGGGTACTGCCGGAGCGCGGCCTCCACCACGTCCGCCTCCGTGCTGTCGATCACCAGCGGCGTCTCGACGCTCTGGGCCAGGAGCTTGACCAGTCTTCGCATCTGGTCGCCCTCGTCCTGCCGCTCGGTGAGCGCCACGCACACGTCCAGCAGGTGGGCGCCGCCGTCGACCTGGCCGCGGGCGACGTCGCGGACGCCTTCGTAGTCGTCAGCCAGGAGCATCCGCTTGACGGCCCGCGAGCCCTGTGCGTTCACCCGCTCCCCGATGAGCGTGGGTGCCGGAATCTGCTGCATGTCGTATGCGGTCATGGCGCTGGCGACCCGGGGCACGCGCTTCACCTCGCGCGTCCTGGGCGGCCGGCCCCAGACCCGCTCCACCACGGCGGCCAGGTGGGCCGGCGTCGTGCCGCAGCAGCCGCCCACGATGCTCACGCCCAGCTCCGCGACGAACGCCTCGTGGGCCTCGGCCAGCGGCTCCGGCTCCAGCGGGTAGACGGCCACACCCCCCTCGTTGTGCGGGATCCCGGCGTTGGGGATCACGCTGATGGGGAGCGGGCAGTTCTCAGCCAGCCACCGGACCGGCTCCCGCATGTGCTCGGGGCCCGTGGAGCAGTTCAACCCGATCACGTCCACGCGTAGCGCCTCCAGCACCGTCGCCGCCCCGGCGATGTCGGTACCCAGCAGCATCCGGCCGCTCGTGTCCAGCGTGACCTGCGCCTGGATGGGGATGTCGCCGCGCCCTAGCTCCGACAGCGCCCGTCGCAGCCCGGCCACCTGCGCCTTCACCTCCAGCAGGTCCTGGCTCGTTTCGATCAGCAGCACGTCGACGCCGCCCTCGACCAGCCCTTTCGCCTGCTCCGCGAACACGTCCTCCAGCTCCTCGTATGTGATGTTGCCCAGCGCCGGGTCACTGGTGCTGGGAAGGAACCCGCTGGGGCCGATGCTGCCGGCGACAAAGCGCGGCCGCTCCCGCGTCGCGTAGCCCGCGCACGCCCGCCGCGCCACCTCCGCGGCCGCGCGATTGATCTCCACCACCCGGTCGCCCAGGCCGTACTCCCCCAGCGTCAGCCGGTTCGACCGGAACGTGTCCGTCTCCACCACGTCGCACCCCACCTCCAGGAACGACGCATGGATCTCGGCGATCACGTCGGGCCGCGTGATCACCAGGTAGTCGTTGCACCCCTCGAGCGCCGGGCCGCCAAAGTCACGGGCCGTCAGGCCACGCGACTGGATGCTCGTGCCCATGGCCCCATCGTAGACCAGGACACGACGCTCCAGCGTCTCCATGTACCGCGATCCCGCCATGTTCACCCCTGCCGGCGCTGCCACCTACGACAAACGCCCCGCTCGATTCGGAGTGCGGGGCGCGCGTGATCGATCACTCTGCTGTCCCGGCACTTTAGACCTTTGGTTCGGCAGGCGAGGCGCCGGAACGCTCCGACGGGGCGGCGGCGCCCCTTCCTCCCTGCCCCGCGGTGCCAAGCGGCCATCAAATGCGTCCGCGGGTGTGGCTATGCTGTATCTGAAGTGTACTCCGCCCGGGTATGCCGGTCAACGGCGGTCTACTGCCGGATCGCCGCCCGGTCGTCCTGATAGAGCGGCGAGGACGGGTCCACTTCGGGCCAGCCGGTGGACGGGCGGAAGATCCCGCCGAATACGCCCATGGCGCCATCCACGATCGTCTCGTCCGTCGGATTGTCGTACACGGCCGTCACCCGGTACCGGTGGTCGGCGCGCAGGCGAACGCCGAACGGGAGCAGCGGCTCCTGCGGAATCGACAGGATCTCACCGTCCGCGTCCAGGACGGGCCGGCTCTCGTAGAGCACGCGCCCCTCGGTCACATCCTCCAGGATCAGCGCCTGACCGTACCGGTGCATGTGGGACCCGATGCCCAGGATCCTACCGTCCACTGCGGGCGACCCCTCCCAGCTCCGCTCCGACCGCCCCGGCGGAAGGTCCCACGCCGCCGGCAGCGGCGGCGGGATCACATCGATCATGAACGGGTACGCCGCCATCCGCCCCCGCCGTCGCGTCTCGATCTCCGCCCGCAGGTACACGTCCCCGTAGTCGCGCGCAGACTCGTTGTGCAGCACCGCCACCACCAGCAGATCCTCTTCTCCGCCGATCCGGAAGCCCAGCGGCCAGGGCAGCCGCATGGCGTCCGTCTCGGGACCCGCCGCCGCCAGTCTCTGCATCATGGGTCGGAACAGGTCACGGCGACCCGGCAGGATCAGGTTCACATGGTGCAGCAGCTCGTTCGGCAGCACCTCACCGTGGGCGTCCTCCAGCCGTACATCCATGCCGATCAGCCAGCCATCGAACCCTATCGGTGCCTGGAGCCCGGGCGTGATCCGCATCGCCGCGTGCTCCTCCGCCGCCGGCAGGGTCACCGGCCCGAGGGAGAGCAGGAGCCGCCGCCCCGACCCGTCCGGCTCGATGCTCAGTCGAGCCTCGCGCGCGACCTCGGC
>CAYXJH010000234.1:0-5584 GCA_964465415.1 uncultured Gemmatimonadaceae bacterium | reverse complement strand
CCGTCTGGAGGCGTAGCCCTAATTGGTAAGGCACCGCACTCGAAATGCGGCGGGCGCAAGCCCATGGGGGTTCGAGTCCCTCCGCCTCCGCTGACTGGAATACCGACGGGAAGAACGGTTTACGCCGCTGTGCCCGTTCGATCTGGCTCGACAAAAACCGCTTCCGTCCGGACCTAAGTTCGGTACCGATCCAGAGCGTGCCGTCCACGCCCTCATGAGGTGCCCGGATCCGGTCGTCCGGCAGCCCGTCGGCGGAGGTGAGGCGCTACGGCCGGGCAGCGCCGGCGAACCGATGGAGCCCCCCGCCCCACGTCCCCACCCAGACCGTCGTCGCCCAGCCGGATGTGTTCGGGCTTGAAGGCTCCCCGGTGACGTTTGCCGCGGAAGCAACCGTCCTGGTGATCCGCCTGGCGCCAACGTTCGACTGCGACGACCCGCCCGGGCTGCACGGATTCTTCGGGCCGGGCGGATCCACCGATCTCACCGTCCCGTCGGGGACGCCGGTGGAGTGGGACCCTTTCTGTACCGCGCATATCGTGTCCACATCGGAGCCGATCGGCGGAAAGGCGTTCGACAGCGGACGGCTGAATCCCGGTGATCGCTTCCGATTCGTGCCTGACGCCGCCGGCACGTGGGAGTTCCTGGACAAGTTCAGTCTGTCGACCGGACGGCTCACGGCGCCGTAAGCACCTTGCGATCGGCGTCGTGGGCTGGTTGCGCCGCGGCGCCGGAGCTCGATCCAGCGCGTCGATGTGCCCGTGGGTCGGCGACCATCACCCTGGACCCCCGCGCGCCCACCGATCCAACAACGCGTGCGCAACCGCCGCGTCCGGGTGACGGATGGCGTCACTGACGTCGAGCTGGGCGCTGGCACCTGGCCGGCCCAGTTGGTGGCCCACAGCGACAACGCCCTGACACGAGCGCCGACCGCACAGGGCGACGGTGCCGGCGGCGTCGTGGTACACGGAGGCGTCACGCCCCGAGGGCAGCACCCGTCCTGGTGATCCGCTTGACGCCAACGTTCGACTGCGACGACCCGTTTCGGACGCCAGCTTGCGATGAAGAGCCGACACTCCGGAGCACCAATGGCGCCACCGCCCGCGCCGCCACGCCGGCGGCTTCCGCGCTGGGATGCGAATCGTACGGCGTGGCCCACCACGATCTCCAGTCCCGACCGATTGCCGAGTAAACGGGTACGAGGTCGAGCGTCTGGAAACCGGCGTCTCTGGCGGCGCGTCCCACCGTGTCATGTATGTCGGCGAGCGCGTACGTGACCGTGGGTTCGCCGGGGAAGAAGTGGGGGAACATCATGAGGATGATGGGCACGTTCCTCCGAGCGGCTTCAGCGCCCATCTCCGCTAGCGACGCGACCAGGTCATCCCATTCCTGGCTCCCCGTCTCGTAAAGGGAACGGAGCCGCCTATCCCACGTGCCGCCTTTCACGAAGGCGTTCAGCCGACTCTCGGCGAAGTGCAAGGTGGCGCTTTGACGGATCCGCACGGTCCGGAACCGAGAGGGCAACAGCCGCAGGTTGGGAACCAGCCAGGAAGAAGTCTTGCTCTGGAAGTCGGGTGCGCTGGGATAGATGTCGTTGACGTAGAACTGGACGATCACCACGTCCGGGTCGAACTGCCAACCGATTCGGCGGAGCATCTCGGCCTCGTTCACCGTGGTGAACGCGTTCCGCCCCAGGTTGACCACCTCCACCTTCTTCTCCAGCCCCGCCTCCGTCAGCACGACCTCGAGCTGGGCGGGCCAGGTGCTGTCCGAATGGGCGATCTTGTCGCCCCACGTGAACGAGTCGCCCAACGCGAGGACGCGGGTGACATCGGGCTCCTTCGCCAGAACCTCGTACGGCGATCGGAATCCCAGCGCGTTCCGTTCCCAGAGCCGATCGTAGCGGCGATCCCATTCCGCCAGCTCAGACGGCCCGCCGATCTGGCTGGCGATGGGCCGCCAGCGGAGGACCGCCTCGGTGGCGCCCAGGAACAGGACGACGGCCAGGGCGGAGAGCATGCCCCCGTCAGCCAGCAGGCGCATGGGACCAGGGCCTCGCCAGAGACCGAATATGGTAAGCCCGGCGACGGTCCACAGGCCCAGGATCACCGCCGGCGCCGCCCCGACGAGGAAGCCGACTCCAACCAGCATCGCCGCGATGAGGCCAACGACCGCCCTGCCCCCCGCCGACGCGACGAGACCGAGCCACAGGTTGGCCGCGCGCACCCCCGCGGCGTGGAGGATTCCCAGCACGGCCAGCCAGGGTACCCCGAACGCGACCACGACCCACCCGCTGAGCGGGAGGTTCAACAACAGGATCAGGCCGCCCAGGACCAGCCACCACACCCGGATCTCCCGGTTGGTGCCGCGCATCCGCCGCGCCTCAGAAGATGGTGTAGATGAACGGCGCCAGCACCGAGCCCTGCACGAATACGAGCAGCGAGCCCAACAGCACCAGCAGGATGATGAGGGGCAGAAGCCACCACTTCTTCCGCTCCCGGATGAACAACCAGGTTTCCCGCAACAGGGCGAAGGTTCCCATGATGATGCTCCAGTCAGAACTGTCGATCGAGCCGGCTACGACGCCCGCCCTCCGGGCGAGGCACCCAGTAGGAGTCACCGGGACGTCGCACCAGGGGGTGTTTTCCAGCAGCCCGCATAGCGAGGCCAAAGGGCAGGATGATGGCGAAGTACATGACGGCCAGGATGATTGGCGTCGTGACGCGGGAGAGGGCGAATCCGAACTTCATCCACCCCCGCTGGACAGGACCCAGCGCGCCAGGTGCGACGAGTCCCATCAGCACCAGCGTGGAACCGATGGCGCCCGGTACGACCGCGACCCCAACATACCCGCGCCAGTAGGCGATGCCGCCCAGCACCAGGAACGCCAGCCCGAGCGTGAGACCGAACTTCCGGCCTTCGGCCCGGCTCAGTCCAGCGGGAACTCCCTCATCCATTCCTCGTCCGCTTCCCATTTTGGTTGTGCCATCTTGTCGAGGAGGAAGTCACCCAATACGAGATGGTCCATGTCGGTCCGCATGAAGCAGCGGAAGGCGTCGGCCGGCGTGCAGACGATGGGTTCTCCCCGCACGTTGAACGACGTATTGACCAGCATGCCGCAGCCGGTTTCCTCCTCGAACGCCTTGATCAGCGCGTAATAGTCCGGGTTCGATTCGGCCGTGACCGTCTGGATGCGGGCCGAATAATCTACATGGGTGATGGCCGGGACGTCCGAGCGGGGGACGTTGAGTTTGTCGATGCCCCAGAGCCGCTCCTGCTCTGCCGTCATGGGCAGCCGCCGCTCCTGCTTCACCGGCGCGACGAGCAGCATGTAGGGCGAATCTTCGTCCAGCTCGAAGAAGTCCGAGACCCGTTCCCTGAGGACGCTGGGCGCGAAGGGCCGAAAACTCTCCCGGAACTTGATCTTCAGGTTCATCTGCGCCTGGATCCGCGGACTCCTGGGGTCCCCGAGAATGCTGCGACTGCCGAGTGCGCGCGGGCCGAATTCCATGCGGCCGTTGAACCAGCCCACCACCTTTTCCCGGGCCAGGAGACCCACGACACGGCGACGAAGCTCGTCCTGTGCCAGCTGCTCGTACACGGCCCCCTGCGAATCGAGGAAGCGTTTGATGGCCCCGGCGCCGAAGGCCGGGCCAAGGCAGGCCCCCTTCATGGCGTCCGTCGGGCGCACCGTCCGCGATCCCTCGAAGTGGCGATGCCATGCCAGGTACGCCGCGCCCAACGCCCCGCCCGCGTCGCCGGCTGCCGGCTGGATCCAGATCCGCTTGAACGGGCCTTCGCGGAGGAGTCTGCCGTTGCCCACGCAATTGAGGGCGACGCCTCCGGCCAACACCAGGTTGTCGAGCCCGGTCTCACGGTGGGCCGTACGGGCCATGCGCAGCATCACTTCTTCGGCCACCACCTGGATCGACCGGGCCAGGTCCATCTCGCGTTGCGTGAGTCTGGACTCGGGTGTACGGGGTGGGCCGCCGAACAGCCGGCTGAAGGCCCCGTTCGTCATGGTGAGGCCCGTGAGGTAGGCAAAGTACCGCTGGTTCAGACGGAAGGACCCATCCTCCTTCAGGTCCAGGATCTCGTCGTAGATGGCCTGCACGTACTTAGGCTCGCCGTAGGGAGCGAGCCCCATGACCTTGTATTCCCCGGAGTTCACTTTGAACCCGGTGAAGTAAGTAAAGGCCGAGTAGAGGAGGCCGAGCGAGTCGGGCCAGTGAAGCTCCTTCAGGATCTCGATCTCGGCACCGCGCCCCACGCCCACGGAGGCCGTAGCCCACTCTCCAACACCATCCACGGTCAGGATCGCCGCCTCCTCGAAGGGGGACGGGAAGAACGCGCTCGCGGCATGGGATTCATGATGCTCGGCGAAGAGCAGCGTGCCGTCGTACTCGAGCTCCTGCCTCACCTTCCGCTCCATGTGGAGCTTTTCCTTTAGCCAGAGCGGCATGGCCATGGCGAAGCTGCGAAACCCCCGGGGCACGACGGAAAGGTATGTTTCCAGGATGCGCTCGAACTTGAGCAGCGGCTTGTCGTAGAACACCACGGCATCGAGCTCCGACGCGGTTAGGCCGCCCTCTCCGAGGCAGTAGGCGACCGCCGCCGCAGGAAACCGATCGTCGCCCTTCTTTCGGGTGAACCGCTCCTCCTGTGCCGCGGCGAGGATCTCTCCGTCACGGAGGAGCGCAGCCGCACTGTCATGGTAGAACCCGGATATGCCCAGGATATTCATTGGAGGTCACGGCGAAGTCCGACCGGCCAAGGGGAGAGGGTCACGTACAATCAGCAGTGGAAACCCGCCTCCGCGCAAGTTTCTTCTTTTTCGCGGGCTGTAGGGGAGCGCCATCTATGTGGGACTGCCCGGAGGGTGCGCTGTACGTGGCCGAGGCCGGCACCCCGCAGATCACCGGGCCCTGCGTGCCGGTGGCGCGCGGCGAAAACTGTTACAGCGGGACCGGCGCCATCACCCGCTACTGGCGGGGACGACAGGAGCGCGTCGCCAGTGGCCTGCCGTCGGTCTTCCTCCCACAGGCCGGCGAGATCTCGTGGCCGCACCACATCGCGTTCCAGGGCCGAGGCAACATGTTCGTCACCATCGGCTGGGGCGGTGACCCGGCCGCGCGGGCCGGGTTGGGGAACCGGGGCGCGGCGTTGGGCACGCTGGCAGGGTCCCGATGGCGCCCTCTACGTCTATGCCGACGGGTTCGGCGCCATCGTCGACTTCGGCTGGGGACGGGATGGCAGCCTGGACGTCCTCCAGTTCGGGACCGGCCCCTTCCTGCCCAGCCCGGCGCGGTGATCCGGATGGCGCCCGACGGCGCCCGCACGACGGTCGCCGATGACCTGGTCGCGCCCACCGGGCTGGTCGTCGGACCCGACGGCGCCCTCTACGTGTCGAACTTCGGGCCGGTCGCGGGAATGCGGCAGGTGCTGCGGATCGTGCGCTGAAGGTTCCGAGACGTCCACGAGCGCTCGCTCCCGGCGCCGCGCACACGACCGCCTGGCGAGTGCACGGCTCCCCCGCCATGTTCGTGTGACTGTCCCGAACATTCACGTGACGCCGCCGGGAGCGCTG
>CAYXJH010000233.1:0-5592 GCA_964465415.1 uncultured Gemmatimonadaceae bacterium | reverse complement strand
GGCGGGCGGCGCGTCGGCTGCCCTCCGAACGGCCGTGCGGATCCGGGCCTCCAGGTCCGCAGGCACCCGGGTCGGGCTCGCCTTCAGGGCGGAGATGACACGAAGCGTATCGGCACATGCCTGGCATTCGGCCACATGGGATTCCACCCGGAGCGTCCGCTCCGGGTCCAGCAGACCCGCCGCGTACTCGACCAGTGCGTCCGCGTAGAACTCACAGGTGTTGCTCATTCCAGCAGCTCCCTCAATCGCTTGATTCCCAGGTGATAGTTCACCCGCGCGGCCGCCTCCGACGTGTCCAGCACCTCGGCGATCTCGCGATGGCTCAGGTCCTGGTAGATTCGCAGGCTCACCGCCAGCCGTTGCTTCTCCGGCAGCTGTTCCAGTGCCCGGGCGGCTCGTTCCGCCTCCGTCCGCGCCACCGCCACACGTTCCGGATCCGGCCCGCCACCCGCCCCTGTCGACTCTGGCTCGAGGACCACTTCGCGCCGGCTGGTCACCTTCCGCCCCGCCGACCTCGCCGTGTTCGCCGCGATCCTCAGGAGCCAGGTCCGGAGGCTGGCGTCTCCGCGGAACGACGCCAGCGCCCCGATCGCCTTGATGAACGTCTCCTGCGCCGCGTCGGCCGCCAGCTCCGGGTCGCCCAGGACCCGGTAGGTCACTTCATACACACCCCGGTAGTGGTGAGCCACCACGGCGTCCAGCGCACGTTCGTCTCCCGCCCGGGCCCGCTCGACCAACCCTTCGTCCTCCGCCCGCCCCGTACGCGGCGAGTCACTCATCGACGACCTATGGACGGATCGAGACGCATGTTCGTTAAGCGCACGGGGTCCCGTCCGACGTCAGGTCGGACGGGACCCCGTGCCCGGATCGGAGCACCGTCGGCGTCAGTGGCCGGCTGCCACGGCGCGCTCGGCCGCGGCCTGCTCGACTTGTTCGCGCAGATCCTTCGAGGGCTTGAAGACCGGAACGGCGCGCGCCGCCACCTCCACCCGCTCCCCTGTGCGCGGATTGCGCGCAACCCGTGACCGGCGTTCACGCACCTTGAAGGTGCCGAAGCCCCTGATCTCGATGTTGTCGTGGTCCGCGAGCGCGGCCTTGATCGCGTTCAGCAGGCCATCCACCACCAGCGCGCAGTCCTTTTTGGTGATTCCAGGGCCGATCGCGTCGGCCACCTGCTCCACCAGATCCGCCTTCGTCATGATGTCTCCATCCCTCCAGGGTGCAGAAGAGCTTTCAATGCTCCGATCCGCTTCTAGTGAACTATGTATTTCAAAGAAACCAGGCTGCCGGGGCTCACGGCCCCCGCCAGCTCCCTCATGACCGCCGTGGCCGCCCGTCCGAAGAGCAGGTCCACCAGCAGCGGCCGCCGTGGCTCGGGCGGACGCACGATCCGCGGCTGCGGCCCGAGCCCCGTCATCCGCCCGGCCAGCGCGATCGCGTCATCCCGGTTGCCGAGCAAATCGACCAGACCGACCGCTTGCGCCTGCCGACCGGAGAGGATCCGCCCGTCCGCCAGCGGTCGAAGGGCGGCGATGTCCATCCCCCGAGCTGCGGCGACCTCCTCGATGAACTGCTCGTGGACATCCATGACCAGCGCCTCCAGGATCTCCCGCTGCTCCGAGTCCATGTCCCGGAACGGCGACGCCAGATCTTTCTGCTCTCCACCCTTGACAACCTCCATTCGCACGCCGAGCCGTTCCATGAGACCCTGGACGTTCGGGTACTCCATGAGCACCCCGATGGAACCGGTGATGCTGCCGGGCAACGCCATGATCGAGTCGGCTGCCAGCGCCACGTAGTAGCCGCCGGAAGCACCGACCGAGCCGATTGACGCGATGACCGGCAGCCCGTCCTCGTCCCGGATCCGGCGAACCGTTTCGAACATGCTCTGCGACGGAGCGACCGCGCCCCCCGGACTATTGATGGCGATGACCCAGCCCCGCACGGAGCGGTCGTCGCGCAGCCGACGGATGTCGCGCAGGAATTGCTCGTCGTCCGAGATCAACCCATCGACCTCGACCACGGCGATCCGGCCACCGAGCCCCAGTGACGCGGCGCCTCCGGTTCCCGCCGACAGGGCGAGGAGCACACCAGCCACGGTCATGAGGGCGAGCGTCCCGACCACCAACGCCGTTATGAGGGAGCGCTGAGACACGCCAAATCGCCGCGCAGTCAGAGTTTAGCTGGGGAGAGTACGTCCACTACCTTAATGTGACCAAGTCGCGCAAGTCAAGGTGCTTATCACACTTGCGCCATCCGGGCGATGAATCGGTCGAACAGGTACAGCGAGTCGTGCGGGCCCGGGGCGGCCTCGGGATGGTACTGCACGCTGAAGACGGGCAGCTCGCGATGCTCCAGCCCTTCGACGGTACCGTCGTTCAGGTTGACATGGGTCAACCGAAGTGCGGGCGCGCCCGCGATGGCGTCCCCCTCACCGGCCCGGACTGCGAACCCGTGATTCTGGGCGGTGATCTCCACGGCGCCGTCGTCCAGGCGCCGAACCGGATGGTTGCCGGCCCTGTGGCCGTATAGCAGCTTGTAGGTCGTGCCGCCGAAAGCCCGAGCGACGAGCTGGTGGCCGAGGCAGATGCCGAACACCGGGATTCCGCGTTCAGCGGCGCCCCGGATCACCCCCAGCGCGTGCCCCACAGCCTCGGGATCGCCGGGACCATTGGAGATGAACAGGCCGTGGATGCCCGCCTCCAACACGTCTTCGGGATCGGTGAGACGCGGTAGCACCCGGACCCGGCACCCGCGTTCCGCCAGGAGCAGCGGCGACCGGCGCTTCACACCGAAATCGTAGGCGGCGACGCGGTACCGTTCCTCTCCCACCGCCGCGACCTCGTACGGCTCCCGGGTCGAAACGTCGCCGGTCAGATCCAATCCCTCCATGCGAGGGTGCGCGGCCAGCCGCTCGGCCAACGTCGTCTCCTCGATATCCCGCGAGGCGATGGCCGCCCGCATGGCGCCGACCGAGCGGATGTGCCGGGTCAGCGCACGCGTGTCAACTTCCGACAGCGTCACCACGCCGTTCTGGCGCAGGTACGTCGTCAGCGACCCCTCCGCGCGCCAGCCGGTGTGCACCGCCGCCAGCTCGCGCACCACGAAGCCCGCCACCTGGACGCGGTCCGATTCGACATCCTGGCTCGTTACGCCGTAGTTGCCGATCTGGGGCGCGGTCATGGTGATGATCTGACCGGCGTACGAGGGGTCCGTGAGGATCTCCTGATACCCCGTCATGGACGTGTTGAACACGACCTCGCCGAGGGCGATGCCGTCGGCGCCGACCATCCTCCCCTCGAAGACGCGCCCGTCCTCGAGCATCAGGTAGCCAGGGGTGTGATCGGGTAATATCATGGGCGTCGCGAACATACAGCCCGCGTACAGCCATGGCCAGTGGCACCGGAACCGCGCACGGCGGCGGGCGACGTGGCGTCCCCTTACCTTCCGCCCATGGAACCCATCGTACGGATATTCGCGGACGAATCGTGCCTCGGCGTCCAGTTCACCGACCGGGACTCACCGGGCGGAGCGGCCGGGCTTGCGGAGCACTGGACCGGACACGCGTGGCGCCGCCGCGACTACTGGGTCAGCGAGCCCGCCACGACGAACAACCGGATGGCGATCCGCAGCGCGATCGAGGGCCTGGCCGCCCTGCGCCGCCCTTGCCGCGTCATCTTCACATCCGACTCCCAGTACCTGGTCAAGGCGATGCGGGAATGGATCACCGGATGGGTCCGACGCAACTGGCAGCGGAAGACGGGCCCTGTGGAGAATGCGGATCTCTGGAAGCAGTTGCTGCCCGTCGCTCGCCGTCACCGGGTAGACTGGCGCTGGATCCGCGGCCATGCCGGCCACCCGCAGAACGAGTACGCCAATGACCTGGCCGTCCGCGCGGCACGCCTCCAGAACCATTCCCACGGCCTGGTGGAGTCGGGGTTCGGCGAATGGCTCGAAGACCAGAGGGCACGGCGGGAGCGATACCTCGACTTCTTCGAGCACCGGCCGCCCGACGATGGCCGGTTCGACCCAATTTCCGTCCCGGACGTGTAGGGCGATTACCGGGCTTCCCGGCCGAACACGGCGCAGATCCCCTCTACGACCTGCGCCCTCACCGCCTCTCCGTCGACCGGGCCGCCCAACAGGCGCTCGAGCGACGTAACGCCGTGGCCCCGGATCCCACACGGGACGATCGCGTCGAAGAAGCCCAGGTCGGTGGAGACGTTCAGAGCGAACCCGTGGGACGTGATCCACCCGCTGGACACGCGGACCCCGATGGCCGCGAGCTTGTCGCCTCCGACCCACACCCCGGTGAGGCCCGGCACCCGGGATGCCTCCACGCCCAGGCAGGCAACCGCACGGATCAGCGCGTCTTCCAGGTCCCGGATGTAGCGGTGGACGTCCTTACGGTCCGGCTTCAGGTCGAGGATCGGATAGCCGACGAGCTGGCCGGGTCCGTGGTACGTCACATCGCCGCCGCGGCCGGACCGGTACAGGTCGATCCCCACCATGCGGCGCTCACCTTCGTCGAGCAGCACGTGGCTCTCGTCGGACCCGCTTCCCATGGTGATGACGTGGGGGTGCTCGAGGAGCAGCAGCTGGTCGGGGATCTCGCCCCCGCGACGGCGTCGCACCAGCGAATCCTGGAGCTCGACCCCGGCATCGTACGCCACGACGCCCAGTCGCCTGACCTCGAGGACCCTCGCATCGCCGACCGGGGGTGCGCGCGTCTTCATCCGTACCGCTCTAGGCCGCCTCTTCCGGGAACGTCTCCAGGACCTCCTTGAGACGCGCCAGGAACCGCGCGGCATCCGCGCCATCCACGATCCGGTGGTCGTACCCCAGCGAAAACATGGACATCACGCGGATCGCAATGCTGTCGGCGCCGTCGACCTCCAGAACGACCGGCCGCTTCTCGATGCTGCCGGTCCCGAGGATGGCCGACGTCCCCTCCGGGATGATCGGCATGCCCACATAGGTACCGAGCACGCCGGGGTTCGTGATCGAGAACGTGGCCCCCTGGATCTCGTCCGGTTGGAGCTTTCGGTTCCTCGCCCGCCCCGCCAGGTCCAGGATCCGCTTGGAGAGTCCCACCAGCGTAAGATCGTCCGCATCCCGGATCACGGGCACGATCAATCCGGGGTCGAGGTCCACGGCGATCCCGATGTTGATGTTGCCCCGGAAGATGAGCTTGTCACCCGAGACCGTCCCGTTCACCTGCGGGAACTCCTGGAGGACCCTTGCCACGGCCCACGCGACGAACGCCGTATAGCTGACCCGGTTGCCCTGCTCCGCCCACTTCGCCTTGTTCGCCCGTCGGATCCGGTCGATCCGGGTGAAATCGATCTCGATAAATGAATGGACGTGCGGCGCGACGCGCTTCGCCAGGACCATGTGGTCCGCGGTCAGACGACGGATCCGGCTCATCGGCTCGACCCGGTCGCCCTCACGGACCGGCCACTCCGGGTGGCTGACCTCCTTGTAGAAGCGAGTCCACAGCTCGCCCACCCCCATGGCGCCAGTTGCGGGCGCGGCCTCCCTCGCCGGCGCCTCCCGGCTCGGCGCTGCCCGCTCGGCGGGACGCTCGTCGGC
>CAYXJH010000232.1:0-5598 GCA_964465415.1 uncultured Gemmatimonadaceae bacterium | reverse complement strand
CACCTGCTGACGCACACGTCGGGCATCGAGCTCGACGACGATCCCGCCTATCTCGCCGCCACTCGAGTCGCGCGCAGCGCGGCCGATCTGCTCGGCGCTCAGCTCCAGGCCATCGATGGCCGCCAGGCGGACTTCCCGGCGGGTAGCGAGTACGACTACACCAGCGAGGGCATCGACCTGCTGGGCGTCATCATCGAGCGTGCGACCGGCCGGTCATGGACGGATGTCGTGCGCCAGGGCGTGCTCGAGCCCGCCGGCATGCGCCACACTCGTTTCGCCGTTCCGACCCTCGAGGGCTCGTGGGCGCTGGGCCGGACATCGCTCGCGCCAGATCTCCAGACCACGCTGCCGGGCGAGCTGCGCCCGGCGCTCGACGTGCTGACCGTTGTGGCGAAGCCGTCGTCCGGCGTGTGGAGCACTGCGGAGGACCTGCACCGTTTCACGCGCGCACTGCTCGAGCACCGCCTGCTGAGAGAGGCGTGGACCGATTCGCTGCTGACGCCGCGGCTGGAAACGGGCGAGCTGCCGAGGTACGGCATCCGCGGCTGGGTCGGCCTTGGCGCACAGGGGGAGGACCTGTGGGGCACGCGCACGGTCGGGCACGGCGGCGTCGTGCCGGGCTACAGCGCCGCCATCGAGTACCTGCCGGAGAACGGGTGGCTGCTGACGGTGGTGAGCAGCACGGGCGAGGCGACAGGCTTCCTCGTGTTTCAGCGGTTCCTCGAGCTGGTCGCGAACGATCGCTCGTCGCGCCCGCCCGACAGGCGCCGTGGCGGGCGATGAAGGGGGAGGCATGCCCGGCGCGGTGGTCATCCACGGGTCGGGCGCGAGCGATCGCGACAACGTCTGGGCCTTTCACATCGCACAGCACCTGGCGCGGCATGGCACGGCTGTGCTGATCCCGGACAAGCGAGGCTCCGGCGGGTCAGGCGGCGACTGGCGCTCGGCGTCGTTCGATGACCTGACCGCGGACGCGCTCGCCGCCACTCGCTCAGCCGGTCACGGGACGACCACGCCTGGGCGGCGTACGACCGCTACCGCGAGGAGCTGCTCGGCAGCGACGTCGCCGACGCCGTGCGTCCGTTTCCGTCGTCACGCGACCATTGGCAGTGGAACTGGTGGCACCCCGTCGTCGACTTCGATCCGCTGCCGCTCTGGCGCGCTCTCGACGTACCGGTCCTGATCGTGTACGGCGCCGACGATGAGCAGGACAACCTCCCCGTCGCAGAGAGCGTCCGATTGCTCGAGTCGGCGCTCGTTGCGGGCGAGCGGCAGAGCGTGCGCGTGTTCGACGACAGCGGTCACACGCTCGGCGACGCACGAACGGGGTGGATCCGGGAGGACTTCCTGCGCCTTCTCAGTGACTGGCTGCTGCAGCACGTGGCGATACGCCCCTGACCGACAACGCGAAGAGAAAACGTCGGTAACGAAATCGGCCTCGAACGGCAGCGGGCCAGATCGCGCCGAATAATGATATTACGAGAGCACGAGGCGGCGCGGCGGGTCGAACACAGACATCGTCGCGGACGTCACGTATTCCGGAGCATCTCGTTGATGCCCCACGCGGCCGCCCAAAGTCCACCAAGGCTCGGGCACCACAATCGCGCGGGCCGCACCCCACCACTGCCGGATTGCGGAGGGCGTGTGCAGGAGTGCAAATACGCGGTCCACGGAAGAATCGAAGGTTGCCTCATCCACATGGGTTTTCGTTTCCATGGATCATGTCCTTTGGGCGGGCGAGCCGTAGATCTTTGGGCCACCTTGGGTAGAGGGGTAGAACGCTCGTTGTGCTGCAACGATCACTCTCGCCCGCATTAATCAGCCATGGGCCGGAGTCGGCTGGCGGAAAGTGCATATCCACTTTCACCGCGCGATGGCGCAAGCCCAATGGACTCTGGGTTTGCAAGCACACCTTGTTGCCGCCGAAAGGTGCAGCTACGCTTTTGACATGGAACCCGCAGGGATCGACCCCGAGGCGCTGCGCGCGACGCGGGAATGCGTGTGCCTGGCCGCACGGGCGAGGGCGCGCCTCCTGACCCGCCTGTTCGACGATCACCTCCGGCCTCACGGCCTTCGTTCGACCCAGTTCTCGGTGCTGGCGGCGCTGGCGCAGACGGGGCCCATCCTGCTCGGGGATCTGGCCGATATGCTGGGTCTCGAGCGCACGACGCTGACCCGCGGCGTGGCGATTCTCGAGGACAGGGGTCTGGTGGAGACGGTGCCGGCGGCCGACGCCCGGACGCGGCCCCTCCGCATCACCCGGGCCGGCGGCGCGCGTCTCGCGCGGGCGCTCCCGGCCTGGCAGCGGGCCCAACAGGAAGCGCCCGCGTTGTCGTCTGACGAATCGCTGCCGCCAACCTCGCGTCCCGATACCTGGAAGCCGTAGAAGAACTCTCTGAGCGGTGGAAGAGCGCCGTGGGGAGTCTCCCCAGTCCACCGCGGTCCGGTTCAGCCGCGGGGGCCATCATTGATGTGCTTCTGCACACCCGATCTCCCTCCTGGAGGGGCCCGAGGGGAGAGCGCCCTCCCGTGGAACCACGGGCGTGCAATAGATCCTTCGGTTCATGCGGCCGAGGCGTGCATCTCCCGAGACGTACCGAGCCCCGTGAACGCGGACGACGTGGCGCCGGGCCGGCGCTCCCCCACCCCCGGCAAGGCGCGTCACTTCTCCCCGCGGTACTAGATCCACGCCCAGTTCCATGGGTTCATTGTCGACGCCAGAACTGCGCCCAACTCTTGGATGTAGCAGCCAGCTCAACATGTTAGGAGGAGCCATGGGAAAGAAGCAGGAAGAATTCCGAATTCGCCTGGTCGAGTCGCTCGAGGCTCAGCCTCTGGACGGACGGGAGGGGGTCGTCCCGCAGGACCTGGAGGTGGCGCCCGATCTGATCCTTGACTCCTTGAAGGCTACTGCTGGCGCCGATGAGCTGCTCGCGCGCCTGCCAGGTCTGAAGGACCTGACCGCGTGGCGTGAGATCGCCTATTTCTCGGTTTGCCAGAAGCGGGGCCATGCCCGGTATCTGGACATCTGGGATGCCGACCACTTCGACGGGTTCACCGACATGCAACGGTGCCTGGCCGACTGCCGGGCGTGGTTCTCCGGAGACGGGTTCACCTTCTGGGGCTCCGGTGAGACCAAGACCGGGCGGATCAACTGCTACTTCTACGCACCGTCCCAGGGCAACTATCTGTGCACGGCGTCGCTGCAGAGCTACCCCTCGAACCAACAGGCGGTCGTCGAGTGCCTGATCGACAACAGCAGCTTCGGACCGCTGCCGTTTACGGGGACGGTCCACCAGCCTCACCCGTGCTCGTTGTCCCAGGGAGGCCACCATTTCCGCATCCGACAGCAACGAGGATCGTTTTTCTTCCTCGCCCTTCTCGTCCACCGCGTGTGAGAGGGGATCGAATCGGCGCTCGAATGAGCCTGCGGGACAGCCCCGGCCAGATCGTTGCGGGCGAACGGAAGCCGGTTCTCGAACAGCAGCCGTTGCGTAGCGGCATGACCTGTCCAATCACTATGGCGGGGTTCCCCGAGACGGGAGCGCTACCCGAGAGGAGGCAGAGTGAAATCGGAGAAGGGAAAAGGAGCGAAGGGAAAAGGAGCGAGGAAGGGCGGGCAGCCCAAGTCGAAGCAGCCCCGGCCGGTGAAGGCAGAGGAGGCGATACGGGCCGGGGTGGCCCGGCTGCGGACGGAGTTCGTCACCGGTGGCTCGGATCTCGCGCCGCTCGTCGCGGCACGACCGGGCCGGGAACATGTGGTCCTCGATCTGGATGGGCGGCCACTCTTCTATGATGTAGAGCTGGTCGAGGGGGAGGGTCCGGTGGGGGCGCTCCGCGTCGCCGCCAGCGAAACCGTGGGGAGCGCCCTGGTGTCCGTGGAGGAGGGCCCGCGCCGCTGGGACCCCGACGCAGCGCTGGAGGGCGCCACGAAGGCGGCGGGGAAGCTCCACCCGAAGGCCAGGGTGATGGGCGCCGAGCTGGTCTGCTACTGCTACCCGAAGATCGGGGTACGCATCACCCTGGAGCGGGAGGGAGGCGAGCGCCAGGCGCTCCTCCTGGACGCCTCCGATCTCCTGCCCGTCAATCGTTTCGGCGTGGGCGAGCCCGAGGGCCTCATGGCCTACTCGTACTACGCCGAGGTCGTGGACCCCACCCTGGAGAGCCGGGAGCGGCGCTACGCGAGAGAGCAGGAGCAGCAGGAGGCCCTGCGGAAGATCGCCCCGGAGCTCTTCGAACAGGAGTTTCGCCTCACCGATCAGACTTTGAAACGGATCCGCGACACGGTGTACAGGGCTTCCCCTTACACCATCGACCAGCTCGTGTTCGGGCTTACCCAGCAGAGAGTGTTGCCCTACGGGCCACGCTGCGGTGCCGGCGAGGACCTCCACCTGTACGCCCAGCAAACGAACGTCTTCTGCGCCGTGGCGACGGGGCAGATGATCCTGGACTGGCACCGGTGGAACTATACCCAGGACGAAATCGCCGCGGCGATGAGCACAGGCCCCGGCGGGACCACGAATCCGAACCAGGTGGCCGGGTACGAGGCCCTCACGAACAACAGCTTCGTCGCGACGTACGACACCAGTGCCCAGTGGTCCGAGGCGAAGGCCGAGATCGACGGCGGTCGGCCCCTGAAGAGCGGCATCCCCGGCCACGCGCGGGCCTGTAACGGGTACCGACGCACGTTCAACTTCTTCGCGTTCGCCTTCGACCGCGCGATCCGGGTCTACGACCCCTGGCCCTGGAACGCCGACATCTGCAACGGTGGGGCCGTCTACTGGGAGGACTGGGAAGCAGTGACCCACACCAACTGGATCTACGTGCGCCACGCCTGACGGAGATGGTGTCCTCCGCCGTTGCCCGCGCCGCCGCCGACCGGCATCGCCGGAACCTCGCCCGGCTCGATCCGCACCTGGAGATCTGGAACGGGGCGCGCGCGGGGGACCCCGTGCTGGTCCACACCCTGGCGGGCGAGCCCTCCTACTGGCTCGTCCCGGTGGAGGCGGCGGGGCGGTTGGTAGGGTTCGTCCGGGTGAGCGGGAAAGGGGACGCGGTGGCGGGAGGTACGCTGGGCCGCGAGGTCGCGGCGGCCCCGTCCGTCGTCACCTGGATCACTGCCGAGGAGGCGGCGGATCGGGCGCGGGCGACCGCCGGCCCTGGGGCAGAGATCTCGCAGCCGGTCTACGTGCACGACGGCCCCCCGGGGCGGGAGGCCTGGCGGGTGGACGTCCTGGAGCCGGACGGCGGTCGGCGCGTGCTTCTGGTCACACAGGGAGGGGTGAGTGGGCCCACCGGAGGCGGGGAGGCGGAAGAGTAGGCGAGGGACCCGATCCGACCCGTTGGTGGTTCAGCCCGGTACCGGCGTGCGCAAGGCCCATCCGCTGGTCACGCTGATCTGGATCCACAACGTGGGCGAGGCCAGAGCGAGAACCCTCCTGGGCGCGGGCGGGACACCCCCGCGGCCGTGGCCGCAACGCGACGGCGGATGGGGCGCAGAGGTCAGGAGGAGTGCTCGCGTAAGCGGGAGCGCTCCTCCGTCGCGCCCGCGGGTCGCGCACGGCCCAGGGTTCCCCGGGTCAGCGCGGCCGCGGCTCC
>CAYXJH010000231.1:0-5615 GCA_964465415.1 uncultured Gemmatimonadaceae bacterium | reverse complement strand
GCGCGGCCGACCTGGTGGCCAGGTTCGAGCCCCGGCCGCCCTACGTTCGGTCCCTGGGCTACGGCACCGGTCCGGCGCTGGGACTGTTGCTCGACCGGCTCGATCCCGGCTGGCACTCGGACCTGGACCTGCGCCCCGACCTTGCAGGCCGCCTCGCCGCCGCCACGGGCTGGACCGCACCGCCGGACGAGGGGGCAGCCGGCGACGCGGTCATGGACCGCATGGCACGTGACCGCGCCGCGCGCTACGGCTACGCGGAAGTGAGCGCGGATGAGGCGGAACGCGCCGCCCGGATCGCCGCGCTGCGCCAGCGGTATCGCCAGGAACTGGTGGACGGGCCGGTCCTCATGGTCGAGCTGCCGGAGCGCCGCGTGATGTTCAATCCGAACACGATCCTGGCCCTGGGCGAGCACGGCAACGTGTATCCGGGCGCCATCCTGCTTGGGCCGTGGGGCCGGTTGACGCTACAGGAGGGCGCCGCGTTGCTGTCCGATGACCGGTCGGCGGCCCGGGTCGCCGCGCCGGATTTCCCGGGTGCGGACACCGAGGGGACGGTGGCGGGCCCGGGCTGGACACTCGAGCTCGAGCCCGGCTGGCGGCTGGTGCCAGGGCCGCGGCCGGGGGACGTCCGGATCACCCGGTAGGCGGGCGGCGCCTCAGGCCAGCGTACGGGCCAGGCCCTGAGGCATGGGCGTGAGCCAGTCGTCGCCGAACGTGTCCGCGTAGCGGGTCCCGTCGATGACGAACGGCCGTTCGAACTGGTGGAGGATCTCGAGGATCTCTCGCCGCTGCCGGTCGAACAGTCCGACCAGCCGGATCGCGCCTCGCCCGTAGACGCCCACCTTGCGCGGCTTCGCGGCCACAGCGAACGCCATCTCGATGAACTCACGACCGGTGGGCGCGGGGCCGGCGGGGATGTGCCAGACGGACCCGGCGGCGCGGGCGTCGGAGCCAAGCGTGACGAGGGCTCGAGCCACGTCATCGATGAAATTCAGACTGTGGGGTTGGTCGAGGTCGCCGATCCAGTGAGCCTTCCCGCCCGCGGCCACGGCGGGGAAGACGAGCTGTCCCGCGACGGTGTTCGTGGCCCCAGGGCCGTAGAAGTCGGACGCGCGGCCGATGGCGGCCTGAACGCGGCCGGCGGCGTGCGCTTCCAGGACGCGGTCGGCCAGGTCGATCCGGAGCCGGCCCTTGGCGCCGGCCGCCTGCTGCGACGTCGTCTCCGTGATCGGCCCATCCACCTGCCCGTACATGTACAGGTTGTCGCAGTACACGAGCGTGGCCCCCGCCTCCGCAGCCGAGGCCAGCAGGTTGTCCATGACGACCGGGAGGGTGGACGCCCATTCCCCGTACGGCACGTTCACGCAGTGGTAGACGACGCTGGCTCCGGCACACGCGTCGCGCGCGGCCGCCACATCCGTCGCATCCGCCGACACGGACTCGACGCCTGCGCCCGCTCGGCCGCCGCCCGACCGGCTGATCGCCCGGACGTTCGAGCCGCGTGCTGCGAGCGTCCGGACCACCGCGGCGCCGGCGCCGCCGCTCGCTCCGAATACCACGTGCAGGTCACCCATGCGGGCGAACGTAGACGTGGCCGGCGACGGGGTCAAACGCGGTCGCGCCGCGGAATGGCGGGTCCATTCCGGCCGCGCTATTCTTAGCATCGACCCATCCGCTTCACCTTGTCGAGGTCCTCATGCGCATGACACGTCCGTGGCTCCTGGGTTCCGTCGCGGTTCTGGCCGTTGCCACGTGCGGCGGCGATGGGCCGTCCGGGCCGCCGGCGAACGAGGATGGACATACCTTCACCTACGCCCCGCCCGCCCAGGCGCCGGCCGTAAACTCGATCAGCCTGCGTGGGGAGTTCAACGGCTGGGGCACCACGCCCATGGCGCACCAACCGGATGGATCCTGGCGGGCGATCGTGCAGCTGGAGCCGGGGCTGTACGAATACAAGTTCTTCATCAACAACGCCTGGCCGTCCGACATGTGCCACGACCTGCAATGGGGCCACCCCGGCGCGGATTACTGGATCGACCCGGACGCGGATGGCTGTGTATCTGACGGCGTGGGCGGCCGGAACGCGGTCGCGAGCATCGGCGACGGCCCGGGGCTCCAGTTCAGCCATTCGCCGGCTACCGCCGCGCACGTGTCACAGGCGGCGGGCCGGATCTCCGTACGGTTCCGCGCGCATCAGGGCGAGGTCCAGAGCGCAACGGTGACGGCGGACGGCGCCGTCGAGCCCATGCACCTCCAGCTCAGGACCGGCCTGCAGGAGGTCTGGCGCGGCGTGCTCCCGGCCGGGGCCACCTCGTACGGATTCTCCATCGAGACGCGGACGGGAACGGAGACGTTCGGGCCGTACCTGGTCCCCGGCAATCTGTTCACCGCCGTGCCCTGGGTGGGCGACGCCATCGGCTACCAGATCTTTCCGGAGCGATTCTGGAACGGTGACCTGACCAACGACCAGTACACGCTGACGACCGACTCCTACAACTACAAGGACGTGGGGGGCACCGAGCCTGTGTTCACGGAAGGGTGGGCCGGCGAGGTCGGGGAGTCCCACTGCTGCCACCAGTACTTCGGTGGCGACTTCCAGGGGATCCTGGACCGGCTCGATCACCTCGAGTCGCTGGGGGTCAGCTTCATCTACCTGAACCCGATCTTCACCTCCGGTTCGGCCCACGGCTACGACACCTACGACTACCTGGAGGTCGCGCCCAACTTCGGCGACGAGGCGCTCCTGCGGGATCTGCTCGACGCGGCGGGCGCGCGGGGGATGCGCCTGATGTGGGACTTCGTGCCGAACCACGTGGGCGTCGGCTTCTGGGCGTTCCAGGATGCAGTGACCCTCGGCGAGTCCAGCGAGTACTGGAACTGGTTCGAGTTCAGGGTCCCCGCATCCGAGATCCAGGTGGGGAACGGCAACCATTACGACGCGTGGTGGGGCTTCGGCAGCCTGCCCCGGCTCGATACGCGGCGGGCGGACGTCATGGAGCACCTCATGGATGTCACCCGCTACTGGACCGAGTTCGGCTTTGCCGGGATCCGGGTGGACGTGCCCAACGAGATCCGGAACCGGACCCAGTTCTACCATGCCTTCCGCGCGACGGCCAAGGCGATCGACCCGGAGGTGTACCTGGTGGGCGAGGTGTGGGAGCGCGATGCCAGCTGGCTCCAGGGCGACCAGTTCGACGCGCTCATGAACTACGCGATCGGCCAGGGCGTGGTGGAGCCGTTCGCCCGCGGTGACCTGACCGCCAGCGCCGCCGCAAGCGAGATGGCGCTCGTCTACGCGGAGTACCCCGAGGCCTCGACGGCGATGCAGTTCAACCTGATCTCGTCGCACGACACAGCGCGTCTCCTGACCAAGATGGGCGGCGGGCCGCTCTTCGGTACGGCCACGCCCACCGCCCGCGCCCGTCAACGTCTGGCGAGCGCCATGCTCTACGCCCTGCCAGGCGTCCCCGTCACCTTCCAGGGCGACGAGTGCGCGTTCCTGGGCACCGGAGAGGGCCCCCGGGAGGAGAACCGGTACCCGTTCCAGTGGGAAGCCTGCGACGCGGCCATGCTGGAGCACTACCGCCGCCTCGGTGACCTGCGTCAATCCCTCGACGCGCTCCGGACACCCGCGCTACGGGCGCACGCGGGCTCGGGCCCGCTGCTCTCGTTCTACCGGGGCGAGCCCGGTCCGGGCGAGGTCCTGGCTGTGTTCAACAACAGCCAGTCGGCGCAGGCGGTTTCGCTCCCATCCGGGCAGTGGACGGATGCGGCGACCGGCGCCACGGCCGCAGGGACCGTCGAAGTCCCGGGATTGGGCTGGATGTACCTTCGCCGCGACTGAAGGGACTCCTTGCTGTGGGAATGTCCGTCCGCCATCATTAGGATGACGGTTGTCGTCATGAAGCCGGGTCGGATTCCGAACTAATAGAGCCCAGCGAAGGGGGAGGCTGCGATGAGGTTGTTACAAACGTCCGTGGTGGCTGTACTCGCCCTGGCGGTGATGGTCGGGTGCGATCAGGACATTCCCTTCGAGCCGCCGCCGTTCCAGGTCGAGCTGCCGCCGCCGCCGCCGCCGCCGCCGGAGTACCAGATCGCCCACACCTTCATCTACCTGCCTCACGAGGACGGTCCGGACATCGAGTCCATCGTGGTGCGGGGCGAGTTCGAGGACTTCTGGTCGGGCAACCGCCTGCGCATGACCCTCCATGACGGTGTCTGGTCGGTCACGGTTCCGCTGGACGGGGGCGAGCGCTACGAGTACAAGTACGTGTTCAACGGCGAGGGGTGGGCCGGCAACATGTGCGAGGACGGCACGTGGGGGAACCCGCCCGGTGGCAAGGTGGATCCCGCCGTGGAGGAGTGCGCGGACGGGAACGGCGTCCTCGTGGTGGACCCGGAAGGCTTGCCCGCCCACACCTTCACCTACATCCCCCACGAGGAGACGCCGGAGGTGGAGTCCATCGTGATCCGGGGTGAGTTCGAGGACTTCTGGTCGGGCAACCGCATGCGCATGACGCTGTGGGAGGGCACGTGGTCGTATACGGCCGGCCTCGAGCCGGGCCGCTACGAGTACAAGTACGTGTTCAACGGCGAGGGGTGGGCCGGGAACATGTGCGAGGACGGCACGTGGGGGAACCCACCCGGCGGAAAGGTGGACCCGGCCGTGGAGGAGTGCGCCGACGGAAACGGGGTCCTCGTGATCCACTGACGGCGCGGCGGTACGAACCGTGTAGAGGGACGGGGCGGCAGCGATGCCGCCCCGTCTTCATGTCCGGGTTGCGGACTGTGTGACACCCGCCTGCTACGGGTGACCGGAGTGCAGCATGGCGGGGCGGCTAAGGCGCCGGCCGGATCCGGATGGCCTGCCCGCCGCCCGGCGCCATCTCGATGGGCAGCGACGATCCCGCATTCACGTCCCGGGCGGTGATGTCCACGGGGTTGGGGTTGTGGAGCCAGTGGGCGTCCGCCCCGTCGGCGTAGATCTCCGCGACGAACTCACCCTCGCCCAGGAAGTCCAGGTCGATCTCCAGCGTGCGCGCCTGCTCGTCGGTGATGGCGCCGATGAACCAGTCGAGGCCGCCGCGCTCCTGGCGTGCGACCACGACGTACTCGCCGATCCGCGCGTCCAGCACGCGGGTCTGCTCCCAGTCCACGGCCACGTCCCGGATGAACTGGAAAGCAGGCTGGTCGGCGTAGTTCTCGATGAGGTCCGCCGCCATCTGCAATGGTGAGTGAATCACTACGTAGAGCGCCAGCTGCTTGGCAAGGGTGGTTCGCACGCGGGACTCGTGGGGCGCCCGGGGCCCATCCTCGGCGCTCTCGATCATGATGTCGAAGACGCCCGGCGTGAAGTCCATGGGCCCGGCGATGAGGCGCGTGAAGAACAAAGTGGCCTCATGTTCCGGCGGATTGCCGCCATCGCCTGCCCAGGCGTTGTACTCCTGCCCGCGGGCACCCTCACGGGTCATCACGTTGGGCCAGGTCCGGCGCTCGCCCGTGTCGTGGACCGGCTCGTGGATGTTCAGCATGATCCGGTGCCGGGCCGCGGTCCGGATCGAGCGCTGCCAGTGGTCGATCATGAACTGGGACCAGTGGGCGTGGCCCTGGTAGCC
>CAYXJH010000230.1:0-5616 GCA_964465415.1 uncultured Gemmatimonadaceae bacterium | reverse complement strand
GACGCGCGGGTGGTACGCGCCGCCGATCCCATCGGGGAGATCGTGGGTCAGGCGAACGGGTTCGACCTGCTCATCCTCGGCGTTACCCGCCCTCGCGACGGACGCGGTCGGATCGGACCGCTACTGACCCGCATGGTCCGCCAGGCGCCGTGCCCGGTTCTGATCATCTCCCACCCGCCCGGCGGTCGCGGCGGGCGCGCCTTCTGAACACGGCCGAGGACGGCGGCGGCATCACCCACGGGTTCATCTCTCCTCCTCCAGGCGTTGACGGACGCGGGAGGCGGCACGTCGCGACCAGTACTGGGCGAGATCCTGCACGCTTTTCAACCTGGGACTGGCCGCGGCTGGCATCCACCCGAAGCGCGCCGGGCGGCGAAACGTAGCGATCAGAATGTTCGAGCCGTATCGGAATCGCCGGCCGGGGCATCCGTCGGACCTGATGTGTCCTCGACAACGGAGAGGCCGACCCACTCGATGTGATCGTTGATGATCTCACGGATCCGCAGCCGGACCAACCCCACACGAACGACGTCCCCTTCGTCAGCGACCGCGCCGAGGCGCTTGCGGAGGATCTGGTCCAGCGTGGCCCGTCCGTCCGCCTCCAGCTCGATGCCATAGAAGTCCCGCAGATCCGCCACGGTCGTGGAGCCCTGGAGCGGGAACTCGGCGGGTAGCGCGGGCTCGGAGGCCGGGGCTATCCGCGTCCCGAAGAGGCGGTCCACGAGCGAACGGGTTTCGGGCCGGAGCACCACAAAGGCGTGGTCGCCGGTGCGGATCTCGGTCGAGCCGCGCGGCGGGATCACCTCGTCGCCGCGCGTGATGAGCGCCACGACGGCACGCTCGGGTAGCGCCAGGTCGCGGAGGCGCCGGCCGGCAGCCCGCGACGCGGAGCTGACGACGTAGTCCACGATGTCGCCATCGATGTTGCGGAGCGACGTGATCTCCAGCGCGACCGGTGGCTCCGGCTTCGGCGCACCCTGTACGCCGAGCCACTCCGCCGTCAGCCGCAGGGTCCAGCCCTGGGTGATGGCCGAAATCAGGACCACGAAGAACACCACGTTAAAGAGGGTCATGGCCTCGGGCACGCCGAATAGTAGCGGGTACGTGGCGAGGACCACGGGGACTGCCCCTTTCAGCCCCGCCCAGGAGAGAAAGGCAAGCTCGGCGGCCCGGAAGCGGAACGGGAGAAGAACGGCGAGGACGGCGACCGGCCGCGCCACAACTATGAGCACGGCGGCGACCAGAAGCCCCTCGGTGGCGACCCGGACCAGCTCGCTGGGGGTGCTGAGCAGGCCCAGCACGATGAACATCACCATCTGGGCGATCCAGGCGAAGCCGTCGTGGAAGAGGAACGTGCCGCGCTGGAAGACCGTTCGGGCATTGCCCACCACGATTCCCGCCACGTATACGGAAAGGAACCCGCTTCCCCCCATGGCCGCGGCTCCGGCGTACGCCAGGATTCCGATAACGGCGGCGAGGACCGGGTAGAGGCCGGCGGCATCCAGCTGTATCCGGTTGATGAGGGTGGCGCCACCCCGGCCCACGAGCAGTCCGACCACCACGCCGAGACCCATCTGCTGGATGAAGAAGAAGACCAGGGTACCCGGTGCCTGCTGGCCCACGACGATGGCCTGGATGATGGCCAGTGTCATGAGAACGGCCATGGGGTCGTTGGACCCGCTTTCGATCTCGAGCGTCGCCTCGAGCCTTCGCCGGAGGTGGAGTCCGCGTGAGCGGAGGATCGAGAACACCGCGGCGGCGTCGGTCGAGCCCACGATGCTTCCAAGGAGGAGGCCGTACAGGATCGGCAGCCCCAGAATCAGAGACGCGGCCAGGCCAGTGATGGCCGCCGTTACCAGGACGCCGACCGTAGCCAGCAGGAAGGCCGGCCTCCACGCCGCGCGGATGGCCGCGAGCGGCGTCCTGAGCCCGCCATCAAAGAGGATGATGGCGAGGGCGAGCGTCCCGATCCCGTGGGCGAGGGGGTAGTTGTCGAACTGGATCCGCCCGATCCCGTCCTCGCCCGCCAGCATGCCGATCGCCAGGAACAACACCAGCACGGGGAGCCCGATGCGAGTCGAAAACTTACTCGACAGGATCCCCACCAGGAGCAGGAGCGCGCCAATGAGAAGGTACAGATCGATGGAGAACATCTTCAGCCTTCGCCGTCGTCCAGAGGCGGTACCAGGAGGATCGGCCGGTCCACAACACCCGCTACCCTGGTGGCGACACTGCCCACCAGCATCCGGGCGGCGGGGTGATAGCCGTGTGTCCCGAGGACCACCAGGTCGGCATCCCGATCGCGCGCTATCGTCTGCACCCCCTGGGCCACAAGCGGGGACGAATAGACCAGCTGCTCGACAACCACGCCGCGTCGGCAAGGCGTGCCTCGATGTCCGCCGCCACCAACGGACCGGTCATCCAATCGACGACCACATCCCGGGCACGACGTGCCGACGGCGAAAAGTCCGTGGCCAGCAGCACCGTACGGAAGTCGTCCTGGATCGGGCGGTGCGCCAGGAGACAGGGGACTCCGGCGGTCCGAATGATTCTGTCGGCGGTTCCGCCGAGTAGCGTTGGCTCGGGGAACCGGCGACCGCCCGGACCGAGGACGACTACGTCTGCCGCCACCACGCCGGCCCGGTCCGTGATCTCCGTCGCTGGACGACCCGACACCACATGCTCGCTCGCTGACCGCCACTCGCTGCCACAGGCCCGTTCGACCTGCGCCCGTAGCGTGGCCCTCGCTTCTTCGAGGCGGACCTCTTCTTTCCCTTCGTCCCACCAACCGAACGGCCCCGGCCGCTTCACGCAGTGGATGACATGGACCTCGGCCGCGGCCATCAGACCGAGGGTGGCGGCGGAAATCAGACTGGCGTCGGACAACTCGCTCAGGTCCGTGGTGGCCAGTACGGACCGGATCTTGTGATCACCCATCAGCCACCTCCGTGCGGCGCGACCCGCACGACAAATGGGAGACGGGTCGACAGCACGCGCCCGGGCAGGAGCTTACGATGGAACATGGACCCTCCGGTGACCGTTGCTCGTGGATCCGACGGTGGTCGCCGCGGCCTGGGGCCGGGCGTCACCGCCGCGATGTGGTAGCTAGATCGAGGGAGGTGGCGGAGGAGCCGTGGCGTAGTACGTCAGGCGGGCGCCTGGACCATTTCGGTGCCTGGCCGTTTCATCGGCCCCGTCTCGCCGCACGCCGGGAGTGGATGACCGGGGCGAATGGTGGACTGCCGGTGGCGCCAGATCCAACGTGACGCGATCCGAACCGTCTTCGCTCCAGGTCAGCCGGGCGCTGGATACGTTCGGGCACGACCGGTTCGCTGCCTGGGCGCCGGAGACGACGTAGCATCCGCTGGATGCATCCTGCTCCATGCTCCCGAACGGAGCCGTGGCCAGGCCGCACACCAGCAGGAGGAGGGTTCCCAGGCGGTGTCGAATCATGCTGCAAGGTCGGACGGTCAGCCTGCCCGAGCAAGCTGAGCGCATGATGCCCGTGGCGACGATCAGCTTGGTAAAAGATACTCCTGACATGGAATCAGCATTATCGTTGCTCCGCATACAAGGCGCCCTCCGATGAGCGTTCTCATGCTCCTCGGGGGGCTGGTATGCCTCGTCGCGGGCGCGGAGCTCCTGGTCCGTGGCGCATCGCGGCTCGCGCTGGAGTTCCGAATTCCGCCGTTGATCGTGGGGTTGACGGTGGTCGCGTTCGGCACCAGCGCGCCGGAACTCGCCGTGAGCACCAACGCGGCCGTATCCGGGAGCGCCGACATCGCCCTCGGCAACGTGGTAGGAAGCAACACTTTCAACATACTGGTCATCCTCGGCCTGTCCGCCCTGATCAAACCGCTGGTCGTCACGTCCGGTCTTACCCGGATCGATGTGCCGGTCATGATCGGTGGGTCCATCACGCTCCTCATGATGGCGTGGGATGGCCGCCTGGATCGGCTCGATGGTGCCCTCCTTCTGATCGGCATGGCAGCCTACATGACCTATCTCATCGCGGGCCGCAGGCGGGTGGCCACCGCGGAGCCAGTTGTTGCGCTGCCGGAGCGGCGTGGGATCCGGGGGCGCGGCCTGGACGCGGCACTGATCGCGGTCGGCCTCGTTCTGCTGGTCCTCGCATCGGGCTGGGTCGTCGAGGGCGCGCAACGCATCGCGACCCGGATGGGAGTGGGTGAGTTGATCATCGGTGTGACGATCGTCGCGGCAGGCACGTCCCTGCCGGAGCTCGCGACCTCTCTCATCGCCACCTTCCGCGGCCAGCGCGACATCGCCATAGGCAACGTGGTGGGCAGCAACATCTTCAACATCCTCGCGATCCTGGGCATCACCGCCACGCTGACGCCGGCCGGGCTGCAAGCGACTCCGGCCCTCGTTACCTTCGACATACCGGTCATGACAGCCGTCGCCATCATCTGCCTGCCCGTGTTCATTTCGGGCGCCAGAATCGCGCGGTGGGAAGGCCTGGTGTTCGTGGCCTTGTACGTGGCATACACCATTGCGCTGGCCGCTGACGCCACAGGATACGGCGCGCTCCCGGACCTGCTACGAGCGCTCCCGACGACCTGGCCATGATCTCGGGCACCCGGCCTCCTTAGCTGAGCACCTCTGGATCCTGGGACCGCCGGGGCTGTATCATCCATGACGAGCCCGGTCTACGGTGCACCCGCCTGCCGTGTCGCTCGGCCTCCGACTACGGAGCAGATTGGATGATCGGTCGGATGCTTCTGTTTTCGGCCCTGCTCGCAGCGGTCGTGACCGGGTCGCCTGTACATCCACAGCCGCCAACGCCGGCCACCATCGACGAGGTAACGGCCGGCGTCATGTACGGGCCCGACGCCTTCCTCGGTTCGACCGGTCCGGGGGCGGCAGCGGTGCTGCACGACAGCTTCGGCGCTGGGAGTCGCATATTCCCCAAGCGACCCGCCCTGTTCGACCCGGCGCGAGGCCATCCCCAGTACCCGACGGCTCAGGCCGCCGCATCCCGGGCCGCCGGGATCGCACGCCTTCACTATGCCGCTCCGCTCGCCCTGGCGCGTGCGGGTCGCCTGGCCTGCCCCGCTACGGCGCCTCCGCCTCTCCCGTCCGTCTGACCTGAGGACACCACGAACCGGCCGCCCTTCCTTCCCCGGGAGGGTGGCAGGTGTCCGCATCGTATAACGAACGGAAAGGCAGTGGCACATGTCACTCAACACTATAATGGCGCAGTTCGACGTCCTCGGATGGGCCGTTCTCCTGGGTTCGATCCTCTTCGTGGCGGGATTGGTCTGGCTGCTGGTCGACAACCGGTCGTTCGAGGCGTTGAACACCCACCACACCGGTATCGATGACCGCGGGGCTTTGCCACGGGCCGACGGAGGCTCGTCCAACGTTCAGGAACCTGCCGTCGGGCGGCCTCCGGCGCGGGGCGACGACGAACCGCGTACTCGTCGACGGCCAGGCCGGGCAGCTTAGAAGGCCGTTGAACCAGGGGCCTCGCCCGGACGGAAGCGCCGCTGATCGGCGGCCTCAATCCGGCGGGGCGCCCCTTCGCCGGTGCGTTCGCCATTCACGCACCAGGTTGGCGGCGCCCAGCAGGACGATGACGCCCACCGTCCCTGCGGC
>CAYXJH010000229.1:0-5645 GCA_964465415.1 uncultured Gemmatimonadaceae bacterium | reverse complement strand
GCCGTGGTCGGCGACACTTGACGGCGGTCGCTCGGCCGGCGCCGGGCGCTACGCTGGAGGGCGCGAACGCGGAGCTGGGATCGATGGCCCGCAGGTGGTGGGCGGACGGGTTGGTCTCCGACGAGCGTATACGGGGGTTCGCGGTACCGGTCAGGGAGGAAGTCGTGGGCGATGCGAGACCGGCGTTCCTGATCCTTTTCGCCGCTGTCTCACTGGTCTTGCTGATCGCGTGCGCCAACGTCGCGAACCTCCTGCTGGCCCGGATGGAAGAACGGCAGCGTGAGCTGGCCGTGCGGACGGCGTTGGGCGCGCAACGGGACCGGATCATCCGTCAGCTCCTGAGCGAGAGCCTGGTCCTGGCGGTCCTGGGCGGCGCGGCGGGGCTCCTGCTAGCAGCCGTCGGCCTGCGCGTCATCACCGGCTTGGCGCCGGCCAGCGTGCCGGGTCTGGACGCCATCGCGCTCGACGGCCGCATGCTGGCATTCACGGCCATGGTGACGCTGCTGGCCGCGTTCCTCTTCGGCATCATCCCGGCGATGCGAAGCGCGAACCGGTCCCCGGGCCGGATCCTGAGGGACGGCGGCAGGAGCGCCACCGCCGGTCGCGGTCACCAGCGAGCCCGCCAGCTGCTCGTGACGGCGGAGGTGGGGCTGGCCGTCGTGCTGGTGATCGGTGCGGGTCTCCTCATGAGAAGCTTCGCGGAGATGCGACAGGTCGAGCTGGGCTTCGAGCCGGACGGGGTCCTTAGCCTGCAGCTGTCGCTGCCGGGCAGCGATTACTCGTCGGCCGAAGAGATCGTCGACTTCTACCGGGAGCTGCGCCTCAACATCGCGGCGATCCCTGGCGTGCGCTCGGCGGGCGCGGCCGCCCTCCTGCCGCTCGACCAGACCACAGGCGACTGGGGGATCGACATCCAGGGCCGCGTACGCGGTCCGTCGGCGCGTTTCCAGGGACACCTCCAGATCGTGACGCCCGGATACGCCGAGGCCATGGGCATCGCGCTGGTGGCCGGCCGCTTCGTATCGGACTACGACCATGGGGACGCGCCGCCCGTGGTGGTCATCAACGAACGGATGGCCGACCTGTACTGGCGCGGGGAAGACCCGCTCGGCCAGAGGATCCGGCTGCGCACCGAAGACGACGGGTCCTGGTTCACGATCGTTGGCATCGCCGGCGACATCCGTCACAACGCCGTCGTGGAGGAGCCGCGCCACGAGATGTACTTCCCCCACGCCCAGCTCCCCCTCGCCCTGGGCGGGACGACGGCGGCCATGTCGCTGGTGGTCAGGACCGCGCCCGGCGAGGCCATGGTGGCGGGCTTGGTCCGGGAGACGATCCGGACGATGGACCCGAACCTTCCAGTCTCCAACGTCCGCCTCATGCGCGACGTTGTGGCGAGCGCCGTCGCCGGCCCACGCTTCACCATGCTCCTGCTGGGCACGTTCGCCGGCATCGCGCTGTTGCTCGGCGCCGTGGGCATCTACGGGGTCATCGCCTATACCGTTGGCCGGAGGACCCACGAGATCGGCGTCCGGATGGCCCTGGGCGCCGGCCCGGGCATGATCCTGGGTATGGTGGTGCGCCAGGGGTTGGCCATGGTCGGTGCGGGTGTCCTCCTGGGGCTGGCGGCCGCGTTCGGGGCGACCCGTGTCCTGGCCCGGCTGCTCTACGGAGTCACACCGACCGACCCGCTCACCTTCGCCGCCGTGCCCGTCGTCCTTCTCGCCGTGGCGCTCGGAGCATCGATCCTGCCGGCGCGTCGCGCCACCCGGGTAGACCCCATGGTGGCGCTCCGCTCCGACTAGGTCGTTGGCCAGGGCCCGGCACCAAACCGCCCGGGTCCGCTACACGGCGTGCCTGGTGACGTTCGGCGTCATTCCGCCTGCATCGCCTCGACGGGGCTCACCCTCCCCGCGCGCGCCGCGGGAACCAGCGCGGCGAGGCATCCGGCGGCGGCGAGGAGGAGGCCGACGCTGCCGAGCACCCAGGGATCCGCGACGTCCACCTCGAACACCAGACCGGCCATGAGACGGGTCAGCAGCAGCGCGCCCACCAGCCCGATCCCGATGCCGGCGCCCACCGGACCCATGGCGCGTCGAACCACACCGACGGTTACCTCGCGCGATGTCGCGCCCAGCGCCAGGCGGACGCCCAGCTCGCGGGTCCGCTGGGACACCGCATAGGACATCACGCCGTAGACCCCGATCAGGCCCAGCAGCAGCGCGAGTCCGGCGAAACCCAGGAGCAGCCGCGTATAGAAGCGGGTCGTCGCGGTGGCGGCGTTCGTCACGTCGTCCATGGAGCGGACGTTGCGCGTGGCGATCTCCGAGTCCACCGCGGCGAGCGCACGCACGACCGGATCTCCGGCCGGCACGCCCCGCGCGCCGCGGACCAGGAGGAAGCCGGCCTCCGGGAACCCGTACTGGGCCGTGGTCCCGAAGATCTCCGGCTGGGCCGGCTCGTGGATCAGGCCGAGGCGGGCGTCCCGGACCACGCCGACGATCGTGCCGATGACCTCTTCGCCGTCGCTCCCCATGACGCGGACGCCGAGAGCGCCACCTCCGGGCCAGTGTCGGCGGGCGAACGCCTCGTTCACGACCAGCGCGTCGTCGCCATCGGCCACCACGTCCTCGGGCCCGAGCAGCCGGCCCTCGAGGAGCGGGATGCCGAAGAAGTCGAAGAACGCCGGCGTCACGACCCGTCCGCTCACGACGTACGAGACGTCCTCGCCCACGACCCCCTCGATCGAGTACGGAAGGCCGGACCAGCTGCCGGTGAGTGGCAGGTAGTTGATGAACGTCACGGCCGTGACACCCGGGAGGGCCATGACCTCGTCCTCCATCCGCCGGCGCAGCATCTCCAGGGCCTCCGGCGTCTCGTACCGTCCCATGGGGACCGTGTAGCGGACGGTGAGCACGTTCTCCTTGGCCAGGCCCGTATCCACGTTCGTGAGCTGCCACATGCTCTTGATCATCAGGCCGGCGCCGGCGAGGAGGATCAGGCAGAGGGCGATCTCCGCCCCTACCAGGATATTGTTGAGCCGGCGCGCCGCCCGCCCCTGACTCTGGCCGCGACCGCCGCCACGCAGCAGGTCGCCCGGAGCGGTCCGGGCGGCGCGCAACGCGGGTGCGGCCCCGAAGATGAACCCGGCGGCCAAAGAGATCCCCAGCGCGAACGCCAGGACGGTCACGTTCATTCCGATCTCCTGGGCCCGCGGGAGCTGCCCGCCGACGAAACCGGTGATGAGGGGGAGGCTGTAGTACGCCGCGGCCACGCCGGTCACGCCCCCCAGGATGCCGAGGAGTGAGCTTTCCGTCAGGATATGCCGCATGATCCGACGGCGGCTCCCGCCGAGCGCCGCGAGGATGGCGATCTCCCGCTGTCTCGTCTGGGCCCGGGCCAGGAGCAGATTCGCCACGTTCGTGCAGGCGATGAGCAGGATGAACCCGACCGCGCCCATCAGGACCATGAGCTGGCTGCGGATCCCGCGGACCGTAAGCTCGAGCGCGGGCACCACGTCCACCGGGCTGTACCGGATCTCCCGGAACTGCGTCGGGTGGACCGGAGTGAGCTCGTCGACCAGACCCCGCAGCTCCGCGCTGGCCTGGGCGGGTGAGACCCCGGGACGGAGACGACCCATGACGCTCATCCCGTACGGGCCGTAGGATCCCGGCTGCCCGGCCACTTCCACGAGCGGGACCCAGACTTGGCCACCTGGCATGGGGAAGCCGGGCGGAAGCACGCCGACGATGGTCCGCTCCTGGATGCCGGACCCCGCCAGTCTGATGGGTTGCCCGAGCACACCGGGGTCCCCGCCATACCGGTTCTCCCAGAACTCATGCCCCAGCACCACGACCGGACCCCGCTCCGCCGTTGCATCGCCGGAGACGAAGCCAGCGCCCAGCACCGGTCGGATCCCCAGCACGTCGAAGAACGACGCCGACACCAGGCCCGCCTCCACGTTCTCCGCAGGGCCATCGCCGAGGAGCGTCAGCCATTCGGTTGTCGACGCGGCAATGGCCTCGTACGAGTCGACCCGTTCCCGGACGTCCGTCAACATCCCCTGCGACCACCGCTTCTCGGGCCAGAGCGATACCAGGCGATCCGGCTCCGGGTACGGCAGGGGGCTCAGCACCACGGAGTGCAGCACTGAGAACATCGCCGTATTGGCACCCACGCCGAGCGCGATAGTGACCAGCGCGACGGCAAAGACGCCGGGCGCCCGGATCAGACTCCGGAGCGCATAGCGGATTTCGAGACCCAGGCCGGTCATGTCGATCCTCGAAATGAGGGGCGCGCGAATCATTTCGGCCGGCCACCGAGGAATATGCGCGCCAATCCGGACGCTAGCACCTATTGCATTGTACCACAGCAGTTTGCAGGTATGGGCGCAAGGGAGACGTCGGGCCGGGGCGTCCGTATCCGGGATCCTGAGTGCCGATACCGGACAGGCCCAACCCTTCCGTGCCTGGCGGCATCCGATCCTGTACGACCGGTACCCATCGACCCGCACCCGGGGGATTCATGAACGGTCCCGAACGGTTCGCACCGCTGCACGATGAGGCTCGGCGTCTCCTGGCCATGCTCGAGGGCAGGTTCGACGTGATCCGGACTGGCCCGCGAATGGAGCCGGGCTCGTACCCGCAGGACGAGCTGCCCGCCGTCGTCAGGATCACGCCGCGGACGAGCGTGGCGGCTCCGCTCCAGATCGCGTTCACCCCGTTCCCCGGCCTCGTCGTTAGAGCGGGTGCATGGTACGAAGAGGCCATCCCGGCCTGCGGCTGCGACCGATGCGACGAGACCCCGGAGTCCGCCATCGAGCGTCTCACCTGGCTCGCGGACCAGGTCACGAGGGGCCGGTTCGACGAGGCGATCCGGCTCCCGTTCGTCGGCGCCGCCGCGCACGTGACGACGCTCGGCGATCCTCTCGACCATGTGGAGCGGCGCAGGCACCGCATCACGCGGCGGGAAGGCCGGCGGCGGCTCGCCGAGGGCGGCCGCCGCCAGTCTTGGCAGGCGTGGCGGGTGCGGCGGGCCCGGTCAGAAGCGTGACCTGGTCAGCCAGATAGCCAGCAGGTCGCGCTGGGAGAACTGGAAAGAAGTGTGGGTGGCGTCTTCGCAACATCGCCAGCCCGCGTGGCAACCGGATCATCGCCGCCAGGAAGTCGTCCTCGGGCTCCGTCGTCTGCTCCAGCACCTCGTCCCAGCGACCGAACCGTGCGAGTTGCAGCTCATACTCGTACTCCGATCCGGGGTGCTCTCCCGGACGAGATCCCGCGCTGCGGCCAGGCCTGGAGGTCCATCATTGACCGGCAGTTAACCCCCGTCATATAGTGCAGCCAGAGGGCACACACATCGGCCCGCTCTCCCCAATCCCCCGGCGACCCACAGCCCGGAATACGCGGATGACGGTGCGACATAAGACGGCTTGCCGCCCCAACCGGCGGCGGACGCTCATGGTGGTGCCGTTGACCCTGCTGCTGGCCTGCGGCGAGACGTCTGCGCCACCCGTCCCCGGGGCATTGACGCCGCTCGGCGGAGATGTTGCCGGCGCCGTCGTGGGCAGCGCGCACTCCGTGTCGGTGCGCCTCGTGGACGTGGACGGCCGACCCATGGCCGGCGTGGCGGTCGCGTGGGCGATTACG
>CAYXJH010000228.1:0-5656 GCA_964465415.1 uncultured Gemmatimonadaceae bacterium | reverse complement strand
CCGCCGGCGCCGACGGCCAGGGTGGCGAGCGGGGGCGTGAGCGGGGGCGGGGGCGGGGGCGGGGGCGGGGGCGACTGACGGACGGATGCGCATGGCTGAGATCGAAGGCAAGACGGATGGCAGGGATCGGCGCTTCGCCGTCGTCGTCTCCCGGTTCAACGAGCTGATCACGGAACGCCTGCTGGAAGGCGCGCTCGGTTGCCTGAGGGAACACGGCGTCGGCCCTGGCGATGTGGACGTGGTCCGGGTCCCGGGCGCATTCGAGCTGCCGGCCGCCGCGGCTGCCATCCTCCGGACGGGGCGCCACGACGGCCTGGTGGTCCTCGGGTGTGTGATCCGCGGGCAGACACCGCACTTCGACTTCGTCGCGGGCGAGGCGGCGCGCGGGATCCAGGCGCTGGCGATGGAGTATGCGGCGGCCGTCGGGTTCGGCGTCCTGACCACCGACACCCAGGAGCAGGCCATCGCCCGGGCGGGCGGCGAGCGAGGCAACAAGGGGTGGGAGGCGGCGCTCACCGCACTGGAAATGGCCGATCTGCTCGGCCAGCTGGAGGCGGGTGCGGGAGCGGAGTAGGGCCCGGGAATGGGCGCTGCGCGCCCTGTACGAATGGGAATCGCGCCGGGATACGCCACTGGAGACGGTCCTCGACGAGCTGCTGGCCCGCCGCCATGTCGCCCCGGGCCGTCGATCGTACCTGCGCCGTGTGGTCGAGACGATCGCCGCGGACCCGGTCGCCCTGGACGCCGAGATCCAGGCGTGCCTGGCCAACTGGCGGATCGAGCGGCTCTCGAGGATCGACCGCAACGTATTGCGGATCGCGGCCGTCGAGATGCTCCGCTTCGACGATGTGCCACCCCGCGCATCCATCCAGGAAGCGCTCCGGCTGGCCGACAAGTACGGGACCGACCGGAGCCCAGCCTTCGTCAATGGCGTCCTGGACGCGCTCATGCGCCGGGCGCGCCCCTCATGAAGCTCCTGGTCATGAACTGGCAGGACCGCCTCAATCCCAACGCCGGCGGAGCCGAGATCCACCTTCACGAAGTCTTCGGCCGACTGGTCGCGCGCGGTCACGAGGTCGTCCTGCTCGCATCCGGATGGCGGGGCGCCGAGGCCCGGGACCGCATCGACGGGATGGATGTGCACAGGACCGGCGGTCGATATACATTCCACATGGCTGTCCCCGGCTATTACCGGCGACGGCTGGCGGACCGGCGTTTCGACGTGATCGTGGAAGACCTCAACAAGGTACCCTTGTTCACGCCACTCTGGGCGCGACACAGGCTGGCCCTTCTGGTACACCATCTCTTCGGAACCGTCGCGTTCCAGGAGGCGGTCTTCCCGGTGGCCGCCGCCACCTGGCTGCTGGAGCGCCCGTTGGGACGTGTGTATCGGGAGGTCCCCACCATGGCCGTGTCACGGAGCACGGCGCAGGACCTGGGGCGGCGTGGTCTCAGGGAAGCCGAGATCGAGGTGATTCCGAATGGGGTCGACCTCGGCCACTATTCGCCGGATCCGACCGTGCCTCGGTTCGACGCACCCACATTCCTGTATCTGGGTCGGCTCAAGCGATACAAGCGGATCGACCTTCCGATCCAAGCGCTGGCGCGTCTCCGTGACGCCGGCGTCACGGCCCGGCTCATCGTGGCCGGGACCGGCGACCGCCTCGGGGCGCTGCGTGCGCTCCGGGATGAACTGGAGTTGGGCGACGCAGTGGAGTTCCGGGGGTACGTGAGCGAGGAGGAGAAGCTCGATCTGTTCCGCCGTGCCTGGGTCCACGTACTCACGTCGCCCAAGGAGGGGTGGGGCATCACGAACCTGGAGGCCGCGGCCTGCGGCACGCCCACCGTGGCGAGTGACGCACCGGGCCTCCGGGACTCCGTGGTCGATGGCGAGACCGGGTTCCTCGTTCCCCACGGCGACCCTGGTGCGCTTGCCGCTCGCCTCCGGGCGGTCACGGAGGATCCGGGGCTGCGCGAGCGGTTGGGCCAGGGTGCCCACCGGTTCGCGCAGCGCTTCACGTGGGATCGGGCGGCGGCGGAGACGGAGTCGTTTCTCCGCCAGGTCGCCCGGGCCGCTTAGCATCACTGAACGCGGGAGGCAGAATGGACGTTCGGATCATCGCCCGCCGCGCCACGATCGGCGAGGCCTTCCACCGCCACGCGGAGGAGCGAGCCCATAAACTGATGCGATACGAGCCCCGCCTGCACGGGGTATCCATACTGGTTGATGAGGATAGGGGCAGGGTTTCGGTGGAAGCGCGGGCCGAGGTGCCCGGGGTCCCCATCCTCGTAGCGCGCGCAGAGGCGGCCTCCGATCGAAGCGCCCTGGACGCCGCGCTCCAGAAGCTTCGACGCCAGCTTCGACGGCAACGGACCCGGCGGGTCGATCACCAGGCGCCGCCGGCGGGCGCGGCGATCGAGGACTAGCCGGCGGTGCCGAAGCTCACGATCGAAACACTGTTCGAGGACAAGCGCGAGAGCCTCGACCTGGAGGTGCTGAACGACGCGCCCCTCGATCGGCCGGTCGAGGCACCCACCCTCTCGAGCCCCGGCCTCATCTTGTCCGGGTTCGAGGACCGCGTGCCGCGAGGCCGCCTCCAGATCCTCGGCGAGACCGAGGTCGCGTTCCTGAGCTCACATGACGAAGAGAGCCTGGAGGATGTGCTTCGGAGGCTGTTCTCCATCGGGGCCCCGGCGCTGGTGGTGACCAAGGGCCTGGATGTGCCCCCACGGCTCCTGGCCGCCGCCTCCGAGCATGGGGTGCCGATCCTCCGCACATCGCTGAAGACGGGAGAGTTCTATCGGCGCATCCAGCCGTACCTGGAAGGCACGTTCGCGCCGACGACCACCTTGCATGGTTCGCTGGCGGACGTCTACGGCGTCGGGCTCCTGATCGTGGGTCGGAGCGGGATCGGCAAGAGCGAGTGCGTGCTCGACCTGGTCGAGCGCGGCCACCGACTGGTGGCCGATGACCTGGTGTACGTGAGCCGTCGCGGCAACGACGTGCTGATCGCGCGCGGGCACGAGCTGCAGCGGCATCACATGGAGATCCGGGGCATCGGGATCGTGGATATTCAGGCGCTGTTCGGCATCCGGTCGATCCGCCAGCAGAAGCGGATCGAGGTCGTGGTCCGCCTCGTGGACTGGAACGACAAGGACGCGTACGAGCGGACCGGGCTGGAGTCGGAGATGATCGAGATCCTGGACGTGAAGCTGCCGCAGGTCACCATTCCGCTGAATCCGGGTAAGAACATCACGGTGATCGCCGAGGTCATCGCCATGAACCATCTGCTCAAGTACTCGGGGGTACATACGGCGGAACGGTTCAACGCGACCCTTCAGGCGGCGATGCGTCCGATCCGTGATTACCTGGAGCAGGATTATGAGTGAGGCGGGGCACCGCGGGGTGGTGGTCGCACACGGCGACCTCGCGGCGGGGCTGGTGGACGCGGTCCGGAAGATCGCAGGGCTGGACGAGGACGTGCTGATCCCGCTCAGCAACGAGGGGCTGGGACCGGACGGGATCCGCGAGCGGCTCGATGGGATCCTGGGCGATGGGCCCGGCATCGTCTTCTCGGACCTGCGGGAAGGTAGCTGCGGGATGGGCGGACGTCGGGTCTGCCTGGGCCGGGGTGACCGGCTGCTGGTCACCGGCGCCAACCTGCCCATGTTGCTGGACTTCGTGACGCACCGCACACTGCCGTTGGCGGAGCTGGCGACGCGCCTGGTCGACCGCGGCCGGGCGGCGGTGGTCGCGTTCGCGGACCCGTCCTGACATGAGTGTGCTCCTGTACCGGATCGACGAACGCCTGATCCACGGCCAGGTCGTGGTGGGCTGGGGCGTGCGCTTGCGACCGGAGCGGCTTGTCGTGGTGGACGATGTGCTGGCCGGCTCCGAGTGGGAGCAGGAGCTATACGCCGTGGGGGTCCCCATGGAGATGGAGGCCGAATTCGTGGATGTGGCCGGGGCCATCGATCGGCTGCCCGCTTGGCAGGAGGGTGAGGAGCGCGTGGTGCTCCTCACCCGCGATATCGCAACCATGAGCCGGTTGGCCGCGAGCGGGCTGATGAACGGGTTCGAGGTCAACATCGGCGGGATCCACCACGCTCCAGGGCGAAGCCGTGTGCTCCGGTACGTCTTCCTGAGCGACGATGAGCGACGGGACCTCCTCGCGCTGTCCGACCACGGTATCCGCGTGACCGCCCGCGACCTACCGGGCGCCCGCCCGGTGCAGCTGGACGAGCTGGTGCGCGCCTCGTGAGCTGGTTGGGCGTGGCCGTCCTCGGCGGAGTCGTCGGGCTCGACGGGACGTCGTTCCCGCAGGTCATGATATCCCGGCCGTTCGTCGCGGGTGCCCTGACGGGCACCCTCCTCGGACACCCGCTGGAGGGGGCCCTGTTCGGGCTCCTGATGGAGGTGTTCGCACTGATCACGCTCCCCATCGGCGCCGCCCAATACCCCGAATCCGGCACCGCGACGGTGGCCTCGACGGCCGCGCTGATCCTGGCGTCGCCCGCCGGTATCGCGCCGGGCTACTTCGTTCTCGCGCTGGCGTTCGGCCTGGTCTGGGAACGCGTCGCGGCGTGGAGCGTGGTCCTGCAACGTAGGGGCAACGCCCGCCTGCTCATCCGGACCGGTGCCGTGGCGGCGGGCAAGCTCGAGCGCCGCCATCTCGCCGCCATGACGCTCGACTTCCTTCGCGGCGCGACGATATCTGCCGGGGGCGGTGCGGCGGGGTACGGAGTCCTGCGGCTCCTCGGCCCCTACTGGGGGATGCAGCCCACCGTGACAATCGCGTTACTCACGGCGCTGGCCGCGGTCATGGTCGGCACGGCCGTTCCACTGTTCGGCGGCCTCAAGGCGCGCCGTCTGGCCGTGGTCGGCGGCGTGTTCGCCGGGATCTTGACCGCGCTGGCGCTGCGATGAGACGACCCCAACGGCTTCCCTGGTCCGTCCTCACGCGCTCTCTGGCGATCCAGGGATCGTGGAGCTACGAGACGCTGGCGGGTACCGGCTTCGGGTTCGCGATCCTGCCGGCGCTCCGGCGGCTCTACCCGGACCCGGAGCTGCTGGATGCTGCCATCCGGCGCCACGAGGGCCCGTTCAACGCCCACCCGTACCTGGCACCCCTGGCCCTGGGCGCGGTGATCCGCCTGGAGCAGGATGGGGAGGACCCGGCCGTGATCGAGCGGTTCAAGGCCGCGCTGCGAGGGTCGCTGGGAACGCTGGGCGACCAGCTGGTCTGGGCCGGCTGGCGCCCGGCATGCGTGCTGGCGGCGCTCGGCCTCCTCCTCGCCGGCGTCGCCTGGTACCTGGTCGTGTTGCTGTTCCTGCTGTGCTACAACATTGGGCACCTGGCCCTCATGCTGTGGGGGCTCTCGGTCGGTCTCCGCGATGGCCGGTTCGTTGCCGACCGCTTGCGGGGCTCCGTGGTGCGGCACACCCAGCCTCGCATCATGGCCGTCGGCGCCTTCCTCGCCGCGTTCGTCGCGACACTCCTGATCCTCGTCGGACTGCCCCACTTCGGTGTGATGGGCGGCTGGGGGTGGAGCGTGGCGGCCGCGGTCGGCGCGACCGTCGGTGTCGCCTGGGGTGACCGGGCGGGCAGGGTCGCCACCCTGGTGTGGGACGGGCGCTATGCGCTGCTCACCGCTC
>CAYXJH010000227.1:0-5674 GCA_964465415.1 uncultured Gemmatimonadaceae bacterium | reverse complement strand
CATGTACCGGTTCATGCCCTCCACGATGCTGATCACCGCGATGAGGAACATGACGCCGATGATGACGCCGACCACGCTGAAGAAGCTCTTGAGCTTCTGCGCGCGTATCTGCGCGAGCGCGAGCCGGATGGCCTCGCGTGGGCTCACACCGCCACAGCCTGCGGCTGGAGCTCGTCGCTCTCGACGAGGCCATCCAGCAGCGTGATCCGCCGCTGCGCGTGCAGGGCGATGTGGTGCTCGTGCGTGACCAGGATGATCGTCTGACCCCCGTCGTGAAGCTCCTGGAACAGGCGCATGATGTCCTCGCCCGTACGGGAGTCCAGATTGCCGGTTGGCTCGTCCGCCAGCAGGATCGCCGGCTCGTTCACCAGGGCCCGGGCCACCGCGACTCGCTGCCGCTGACCGCCCGATAGCTCGGCCGGGCGGTGGGTCATGCGGTCCGCCAGGCCGACCTGCTCGAGCACGTGCTCCGCACGCTGCCGCCGCTCCTTCGCGCTCGTGCCCCCGTAGATGAGGGGTAGCTCCACGTTGTGGAGCGCCGTCGCGCGGGGTAGCAGGTTGAAGGTCTGGAATACGAACCCGATCTCCCGGTTCCGGATCGCGGCCAGTTGGTCGTCGTTCAGCCGCGCGACCGGCGTATCGTTGAGCCAGTACTCGCCGGCCGTCGGCGTATCGAGGCAACCGATCAGGTTCATCAGCGTGGACTTCCCGGAGCCGGACGGGCCCATGATCGCCACATACTCGTTGCGACGGATCTCCAGATCGATTCCGCGGAGGGCACGCACCGTCTCCGCACCCATCACGTACTCCTTCGTCAACCCCTCCGTGTGGATGACTGCTCGTTCCATGATCATCGCTCCGGGCTCGGCATGGTTCCGTTGCTTTCGTGCTCGGGAAGGACGCGCACCGCGCCCCCGTCATTCAACCGGCGAACGGCCTCGTAGGGCCCGGCCACGACGCTGTCCCCCGCAGCGAGCCCGGCAAGGATCTCGAAATGTTCGCGGCCGGTGATCCCCACATCCACCACGGTGAAGCGCGCCTTTCCGTCCCGGATGACGAATACCCCCTCCACGTCCTCGTCGTCCGGGGCGAGGGCGGCGAGGGCGGCTTCCTGGGCGGCGTCGCGGTCCGAATCCAGACGCTCAAGATCCTTCCGTTCCCGGACCGTGAGCGCGATGATCGGGATCGCCAGCGCTTCGGCGCGGCGGGCCGTGATGATCTCCGCCGTGGCGGACAGGTCCGGCCGGATGGCGGGGGGCGGCTCGGCCAGCGTGACGACGACCTCGAAATCGACAGCCTGCGACTGCCCCATCGAGCCTCGGCTCTGCGGCGGAAGCGTCGAGCTGTGGCTGATCTTCGTAACCTGGCCACCGAAGCGGCGGCGCGGGAACGCGTCGATCGCCAGGACCGTGCTGTCTCCGACCGCGATCCCGGGCACATCCGTCTCGTCGACCCGTACGACGACTTCCATAACCGACAGGTCGCTGACCGTGAGCAGTAGGCTTCCCGGGTTGTTCATGGTGCCGACGATGGCCGTCTCGCCCTCTTCGATGTTCAGGCGGGTGACCACGCCGTCGATCGGTGCCCGGATCACCGACTTCGATAGGTGGTCCTGGGCCTCCTTCAGCATGGCTCGCGCGATCTCCACACCGTGCAGCGCCGCTTCGTGGAGCGCTTTCTGCACCTGCGCCTGCGTTTCCGTCTCCTCGTACTGCTGCGGGCTGATCAGCTCGGCGTTCGCCGCCCGCATCTCGGTGGCGCGGCGCAACGCCTGCTCGGCCTGGAGCAGAGACGCCCGGGCCTGGGCTTCCCGGGCCAGCGACTCGCTCACGCCCGCTCGCGCGCGGGCCACCGCAGCCTCGTACTGCGTCGGGTCGATCCGGAGCAGTACCTGGCCACGCTCCACGGCGCTGCCTTCCTGTACGTAGAGCCCGGTTACCCTGCCGATGATGTCGGACTGCACGTCCACCGAAACCCGCGGCTGCACCCAGCCGCTCGCGCGCACCACCGACTCCAGCGCGCGGGTCTCGACGGTGGTCGCCCGAACCTCCACCCCGGCTTCGCCACGAGAGTTGATGGCCACTGCGCCGGCGCCGAGGACCAGCACGGCCACGGTCGCTCCGACCACGATCTTCGTCTTGCGCGTCATCAGTTTTCGCTTCAGTTCCGGGGAATGGCCAGCTCCTGGCCCACCGCCGCCTCCAACGCCGTAAGCGCCTCCTGGAAGGCATATACGCCCAGCAGGTGGGACCGGTCTGCCCGCGCTTTCATCGTCTCGGCTTCCATCAGTTCGATGAACGAGGCGGCTCCGACACGGTATCGCTCGCTCGCTAGCCGGAGCTGGTCCGCAGCCAGGTCACGGTTCCGCTCCTCCAGCTGCACTGCGCGATACGCCGTCCTCAGCTCGCCCAGCGACGCCACCACGTCCGTCCGGATCCGCAGCTCCTCCGCGCGCAGGCGCAGCCGCGCAACCTCCTCGTTCGCATGCGCGGCGTCCAGCTGGCGCTGCCGCCCCAGACCCTGGAACACCGGCACGGAAACGCCGACCGACAACGACAACGGCTCGTTGTCGAAGTTGAAAGGGAAGCGGCGATTGGCGTCCAGGAGGGTGCCGCGCATGTCGTCCGTGAACACGATCGCCGTGCAGTCCTGCGGTGGCAGGGGCGGGCTCAGCCGGGCGAACAGCTCGTTCACCGCCATGCACTCCTCCCGCGCATTCTGGATCTGCGACTGCGCCTGATCGATAAGATACCGGTCGCTCCCCACCCGCCGCGAGAACCCGGACAGTCCCGTGGACACCGAGAGCCGCGGCCAGAACGCGCTCCGGGCCATCCCGACCTCGGATCGCGCCGCCGCACGGGTCGACCGCGCCACGTCTAACTCCGGTTGCGTGCCCATTGCGATCCGGACCAGTTCATCCGCCTCCCACCCGGGCTCGAATACCTGCACGTCCGTCGTCAGCGCCACCTCGCCGATCGGCTCCACACCGATCAGCTGAAGCAGCCGCAGCCGCGCTGTCTCGTGACCCGACTCCGCTCGGAGCAGCTCCACCTCCGCGCGACCCCGCTCCACCTCCGCCTGCTTCACCTCCAGGATCGTGACCGACTCCACCGCGTGTCTCGCCTCCGCGAGCGACAGGTTCGCCTCCGCACGGCTCAGCTCCGACCGCGCCAGCTCCACCCCGTCTCGCGATCGCAGCGCAGCCAGGTACTGACGCGTCACGTTGGCCCGGAGCGTCTGGTCCGCCGCATCGATCCGCGCCATCACCGCGTCCCGTCGCGCCCGCTCCTGGCCGATCCGGTAGAACATCGATCCGTCCACCCCCAGCTGGACGCCCAGTGAATAGTTGGACACATAGTACGATGGCGTCTCACCCAGCCCGATGTCCTCCGACGTGAAATTCCCCAGCCGCGCCTGCCCTCCGCTCTGATAGCCCATCCCGCCGCTCACCGTAGCGCTCGGCAGAAACGACGCGTAGGCCGACCGCACACCCCAGTGGGCCACCGACTCCTCGCGTAGCTCGGAGCGGTAGTCCACGTTGTGCTCACGCGCCAACGCGATCGCTTCGTTCAGGCTCAACGTCGAAGGCGGCGTCTGCGCGGATGTGGCGGTCGCCGTGGTCAGCAGAAACAGGATGGCGGGCAGCACGGATTTCTTCATGATACCTTCCCAGGCGTCCAATGGCTCGTTGCGTCCCCTACGTCGGCCTGGTCGTCATGGTTTCAGGTTGGAGAGCTAGTGTATTAATAAGCTAATACACCGGGGATCCGGAGCCGTCAAGGTGCCGGCCGACCGTGCAGCCCCGCGGGTGCTCCGGGTCCGGCTCAGGACCCTGGTCGCGCCGTCCGCTCGGCCGTGTAGCCATGGTCGGGAATGGTGAGCCTGAGCATGCGACCCTCGCCGTCGACCCAGAGCGTGCGTGCGGGCATGCCGGTGGGTTCGAAGACGATCCGTCGGGCGGAGATCTGCTGACCCGCGATGGTGATGGATTCCTGGCCGGCGTCGCGGATGGTACCGGTCAGCTGCCGATTCTGTGCGGGCACGATGATGGGGACCGACGCGGTACCGGCGGCCCTGGCGGCGATGAAGTAATGGTGATGGGCGACGCCGTCATCGAGAATGATGGCGCCGTCGCTGATGAGATATTCCCGCATGGTTTCACCCGTGGGGGAGACGATCTGTGCCCTGAACCGGTTGCCGGCCGCCTGTCCGCGGATGGTCTGCGGGTCGGCTCCGGTGACCTCGATCTGGTAGGCGGCGGGGCGCAAGCCGGGCCCGTCGACCTGGAGGAGCGCGCGGGTCTGCTCGCCGGTGTCGAGGTTGATGCGTCCCTGCGCGACGATGGCTGCGCCTGCCCCGGTGCCGGTGCGCCGGATGGTGAACGTCTCGGTTCCGACCGGGGTGCCGCGTACACTGAGGCGGAACGAGCCTTCGTCGACGACGGTAGTTTGACCAGCCGCATGGGTTGCGGCGGCGAGGAGTGCGACGAGGGTCACGACCGGCACTGAGCGAGCGAGCATGCAAGCCTCCCGTTGAGTGTCGTTAGGAGTACCCCCCGGAGTCCCCGGAGTTCTGGGGTCCTGCGGCGGGGTCAGAGGGTATCGGATTCCGTACCGGGTCGGGTGAACACGGCCGACCGGATGACGTCGAGGATGCGCTCGTATATGCGGGCGCCCTTGTCCGCCGAAGCGAGGGTGGGTCGACCGACGCAGCCGGTGCCACCGGCCGGGGGGGCGGGCATCCCGCCACGCATATAGCGGCGGAAGTCCTCGGGTGAGAGGTTGAAGTCCCGGGCCCGGTCCAGGCGGACCAGCTCGGGATGGAGGTGGAGCATGAGGGAGGTCTCGGCCTCGCCGGCGTGCTCGGGCATGGGGTCGCCCTCGAGGAGGTCCTGGATCGGGACGTCCCAGATGTCTACGACGCGGACGCGGGCGCTGGTGGTGAGGAGGGTAGCCAGCGCTTCGAGGTGGGGATCGTGCCGGTGGGCGGTGAGGATGACGAACTCGCTGACGCCGTGCGCCTCCCACGCGTCGAGGAGCTCGTTCAGCGCACGGTGGAGGGTCTTGCGGCCGAGGGAGGCGGTGCCGGCGTACGCCCGCTCGGTCTGGACGTTGACGCCGAAGCCGAATGTGGGGGCGCGGAGGACGCCGAATTCGGATGACAGGTCGATGGAGAACCGTCGAGCGATGAGGACATTCGACCCGAGGGGCAGGTGGGGACCGTGCTGCTCCAGCGCGCCGACGGGCACGATGAGTCGAGGATCGCGAGCCAGGTGCGCGGCCACATCGATCCAGCTGAGCTCATCGAGGCCCAGGGTTCCGGGATCGTTGCTCATGGGTACAGTATGACGCCCGGCGCGCTTCTGCGCACGGCCCCGGCCGCGGCGTTCGTCGCCGTCCTGCTGCTATTGCAATGGGCGCGATCGCTATCGCCGTGGCCGCTCCTGGGCGCTGCGGCGGCGATCGTCGGGGCCGCGCTGTTGGAGCGCCGGCGACGCCAGGTAATCGGCTACCGAATGTCGGTACCCCTGGCGCTCGTAGCCCTCCCCCTGGCGCTGGCCGCCGCGGCGGTCACGACGGCGAGACTGGAGCAGGGTGAGCGCTCGTGGCCGGAGGTTCAGGCGGCGCGAGAGCTCAAGCTGAGCGCCAGGCTCGAGGCCCGCATGCTGGGGGTG
>CAYXJH010000226.1:0-5675 GCA_964465415.1 uncultured Gemmatimonadaceae bacterium | reverse complement strand
AAGGCTCTCGAGGGTTCGAATCCCTCCCTCTCCGTTTTCGCCCGGGGACGGGTGTCCGAGCGGCTTAAGGAGCACGATTGGAAATCGTGTGGGGCGCAAGCTCTCGTGGGTTCGAATCCCACCCCGTCCGTACAACCGCGCGGCGCACCGCTTGCGGCAAGGCAGGGCCGGTTATCGTGTCGCACCGTGGGAACCACGGGGAGTAGCTCAGCCCGGTAGAGCACTGCGTTCGGGACGCAGGGGCCGCTGGTTCAAATCCAGTCTCCCCGACTGGGATGGAAGCAAGGCCCCGCAGGGACTCCGGTCCCTGTGGGGCTTTTTGCTTGCCAGGAGGGTGTGCGCCGGGAGCCGGCGAAGCTCGGCGGAAGGAGCCCGCGGGGCTCCGGGCTGTGTTCGCGGGAGTTGTTGGCGAATCAGCAGGGCGGATTCCGACTGGCGCCTCGATCGGGGCGAGGACACCAACAGTTCCTGCGGACAGCGCCCGATCACGCGTGTGCGCGGTCGTACGCGCGCCGGCGGGCGAAGGTTATCGCGCGGTGACCAGGCGATCAGGCCCGTGCGATCTCGCGAAGCAGTCGCACGGCGACGGCGTAGCCGGCGAGCGTGGCGTTGTCCGAGACGCGCAGCTCGTCGAGGACTTCGCGGTAGGCGGCGACCTCCCGGGCGCGGGTTTCGTGGACCTCGCGGACGCATGCGTCGGTGCTGCCCGCGCGCGGCAGGCAGGCGAGGACGCTTCGGGTGATGCTGCGATGGGCGCGGCCCAGGTCCTCGACGAGGCCCTCGGCGAACCGTTTCTCCCACCGTTCGTCGCGGGCGGCGGTGCGGAGCACAGCCCGGAGGGTGGCGCACGCGAAGCGGTCGGACACGAGGTAGTAGGCCCTGGCGGTTTCGACGGGATCGCTAGCGGCCTCGTGGGCGATCCGGAGGATGTCGAGGAGCTGCGGCAGGAAGCGCAGGGTGATGAGGCGCTGGGCGAGGCTGTGTTCGACGCCGAGATCCTCCAGCTCCTTGAGCCGATCGATGAACAGGGCGCGGTCCTCGCCGGCGACCAGGCCGGAGAACTCGCCGCGCAGCCGTGCGACGCCGTCGCGCTGGTCATCGATGACGGCCGCGGCAGCGGCCTGGGGGTCGACGTTGGCGAGCGCCCAGTGGGTGGTGCGCTCGAGCACGCGGGCCAGGCCATGGAGCCAGCGGTAGACGACCTGCGCGGGGAACTGGTTCCGGACGAGGGCGAGGTCGCGACGGATGTCCTCGGCGCCGGAGACACCGCTGGCGATGACCCAGCCGCGCACGACCGTGGCGATGTCGGAGCCGGTGTCCCGGGCGACACGGTGAATGAAGGACGCCCCCATGAGGTTGACCAGATCGTTGACGAGCTCGGTGGCGATGATCTCGCGGCGCAGCCGGTGCTCGCGGAGCCGCTGGTCCCCGGCGACGGCGACGGCCTCGGGCGGGAAGTAGCGCTGGAGCAGTGGGAACAGCGCCGGGTCGTCGGGTAGCGACGAGGCCAGGACGTGGGACTTGGCATGGAGCTTGGCGTACGCCAGGAGCACGGACAGCGCGGGCCGGGTCAGGCCGAGGCCGCTCTCCGCCCGTTCCCGTATGGTCTCGGAGCTTGGCAGTCCCTCCGAGCCGCGCTCGAGCAGGTGGTTGCGCTCGAAGTCGGTTATGAGCGCGGCGAAATCCTGCAGCGCCTCCCTGCTGCGCCGCTCGTCCAGCGAGACGGCGAGCGACTGTCCGCGGCTGTTGCGCAGCACGCGCTCGTTGACCGCGTCCGTCATGTCGGCGAGGAGGCGGTTGCGCTCCTCGACCGAGATGTCGCCCGACGTGACGGCGGCGTTGAGCAGGATCTTCAGGTTGACCTCGTGGTCGGACATGTCGACGCCGGCGGCGTTGTCCAGCGCGTCGGTATTGAGCCGCCCGCCGGCCAGCGCGAAGCGGATCCTGGCCCGCTGCGTCATGCCCAGGTTCCCCCCCTCGCCGATCACGCGGCAGCGCAGCTGATCGGCGTCGACGCGGACCGGGTCGTTGCCCGGGTCGCCGACCTCGCCGTGCGTCTCTTCCGGGTCCTTGACGTACGTGCCGATCCCGCCGTTCCAGAGGAGCTCGACGGGCGCGCGCAGGACGGCCCGCACCAGCGCCTCCCCGTCCATCTGCCCGGCCAGCTCCTCGATTCCCAGGGCCTGCCGGACCTCCGGTGTGAGGGCCACCTCCTTTGAGGTCCGGGACACGATCATTCCGCCGGCCGACAGGACGCTCCGGTCGTAGTCGTCCCATGTCGATCGGGCCATGCGGAAGATGCGCTCGCGCTCCTGGTACGAGGTCTCCGGGTCCGGGTCCGGATCGAGGAAGATGTGGCGGTGGTCGAACGCGGCGATGAGCCGGATCTGGCGGGACAGGAGCATGCCGTTCCCGAAGACATCGCCGCCCATGTCCCCGATCCCGGCCGCGGTGAAGGGCTCCTCCTGGATGTCCTTGCCCAACTCCCAGAAGTGACGCTTGACGGACTCCCAGGCACCGCGGGCCGTGATCCCTTCCTTCTTGTGGTCGTAGCCGTGGGATCCGCCGGATGCGAACGCGTCGCCCAGCCAGAAGCCGTACTCGGCGGCGACCTCGTTGGCGGTGTCGGACAGGTGCGCGGTGCCCTTGTCGGCGGCCACGACCAGGTAGGGGTCATCGCCGTCGTATCGGACGACGTCGGGCGGGGGCACCACCGCGCCGTCCACGATGTTGTCGGTGATATCGAGCAGGCCGCGGATCAGGGTCCGGTACTGCTCCGCCACCTCCGCCAGCATCTCGTCGCGCTCGTCGAACAGGCGCCGGGTGATGAATCCGCCCTTGGAGCCGGCCGGGACGATGACGGCGTTCTTCACGACCTGCGTCTGGACGAGCCCCAGGACCTCGATCCGGAAATCGTCGGGCCGCTCCGACCAGCGGATGCCGCCCCTGGAGACCGCCGCCCCCCTCAGGTGCACACCTTCCATCCGGATGGAGTGGACGAAGATCTCGTACAGAAGCCGGCTCCGCCGCAGCTCCTCCACATCGGCGCAGCGGATCTTGATCGAGATATAGGGTACGCCGCCACTGCGCCTGGTCGGATCGGCGCCGCCGTGGCGGAAGTAGTTCGTGCGCGTCGTGGCCAGCACGAGGTTGAGGACCCGCCGGATCGCGCGGTCGTCCGCCAGGGCATTGACGCCTTCGAGAGCGCCCGCGATAGCGCCGCGCACCGCTTCCACCGGATCGTCATCCCAGGTGTCCGGCAGCCGTAAGTCGGGGTGGGGGTCGAACTTGACGTTGAACAGTGCCAGCAGCAGCCGCGCGATGTGGGGGTGACGGAGCAGAGCGCGGGCCGGGGCAAAGCGGCTCGGGACCGCGTCGGACTGGAACGCGAAGTTGGAGTACGTCCGGAGCAGGTCCACCTCCCGCCACCGCAGGCCGGCTGCCAGGACGAGGGCGTTGAACAGGTCGTCCGGCGCGTCGCCGGCCCGGACCGCGAGCAGCGACTCGGCCAGGTTCCCCGTGCGCTCCATGTCCAGCGGCTCACCATCCGGACCCTGGACGGCGAACGAATACACCATGAAGTGCGGCAGATGCTCGCCGCTCACCATGAACGGGGCCAGCTCGATGACGCGGAGGCCCGAGTTCTCGAGCATGGGCATGAAATCCGACAGCACCATGAGCTGGTCCCGCAGGTACAGCTTGAGGATCGTCACCCGCTGGAACTCGCTGGCCCTGCCCCGCCCGCGCGGCGCGCTCAACGCGATCGCCATCGGGAGCTCCTCGACCCGCATACGCTCCAGCTGCGCCACGTCGACCACCGCCGCCGCGGGCAGGAACGCGACCCGGTACTCCTCGCTGAACGCGTTCGCGTACAGGTCCCAGAGGCGGCGGCCCTCCTCGTCGCCGTGCTCGGCGGTCAGCGCATCCAGGAGCCGGTCCTCCCACGACCGGATGATCTGGCCGATCTCCCGCTCCAGCTCGCGGGGCTCGGCCGCGCGCACGGCCTCGCGCGGCGCCGAGAGGTAGAAGTGGAGCCGGGCCTGGTCAGCCGAGCTGACGGCCAGGTGGTAGTTGAGCACGGTGCCCTCGAGGCGCCGCGTCACGATCTCCTGGACGCCATGTCGCACATCGCCGCTGAACTTGCCGGCCGGTACGATCACGATGACGCTGGCACCCCGGGCCAGCGGGTCGGGCCGGATCAGGACCCGGACACCGACCGCGAACAGGTGCGCCAGGATCGCCTTGACCTCCTGCTCCAGCTCGTCGACCGCCGCCTGGAAGAGATCTTCCTTCGGCATCGAGTTGAAGATCGTGATGATCTCCTTGTAGTCGTGCGATGCCTCGGGCGCGCCCGCGCGCTCGAGGATGCGGTGGAGCTTGCGCCGCAGGATGGGGATCTCCTCGGCGTTCTCCGCGTAGGCCTTCGAGGTGAATAGCCCGAGGAAGCGCCGCTCGCCGATCACGCGCCCCTCATCGTCCAGCTTCTTGAGGCCGATGTAGTCCATGCGGGCTCGACGGTGGACCGTGGACTCGGCGTTGGTCTTGTTGATGATGAGGAGGGGCCCCTGCGTGAGGCGCTGGACCAGCTCGGGCCGCAGGTCGGCAAGCGGGATGCCCGTCGCGAAAGCCGAGGTCGACTCTCGGCGCAGAATGCCGAGGCCGGACCCGGCGCGTACGACCAGGCTGCGCGCCTCGTCCTCACCCGTGATGTCGTACTCACGGTAGCCGAGAAACACGAAGTTCCCCTGCTCGAGCCACTGGAGGAACTCCAGGATCTCGGCCTGCTCGGCCGCGCGGTCGGGGACGATGGTGCCGTAGGTCTCGACCCGCGCCACGGTCTCCTCGAGCGCTTCCAGCATCGGCTGGAAATCGTCCGTCACGGCCACGACCTGCTGGAGCCTGCTTTCCAGGTCCCGGGCGACCTGTGCGGTGCGTTCCCCGGCCGGGATGCGCTGGACCTCGCAGTGGACCAGCGAGACGCGGTCGCCACCGGAGTCGGGACCGACGGCGATCACGTGGCCTGCGTCGTCACGGCGAACGCGCAGGACCGGATACATGTAGTGCTGGATCTGTAGCTTCTCGGCGCCGAGGAACTCGCGGATCGTATCGACGATGAAGGGCCGGTCGGAGACCAGGGTCCGGATCACCGTGGCAGGCGCCGACCACCCTTCGTCTCCCGGCTCAACGAACTGGACCGCCACGGCGCCGGGCGGGGATTCATCGAGAAAGCGGAACGCGCCGCGGGTGATCGCCTCGAGCTCCTCCAGGCCGCGTCCCACGAGGAGCTCGGGCGGCACCTTGCCGAAGAACGCACGGGCGAAGCCGCAGATGAGGGTGGGGTCAGCCTGGTCGACCGACCGGAGGTGCTGGCAAAGTTCGTCGACAACCGTGCGGTGGGCGCTGGCGCCGGCGGCGGCCTCCCGCTGAGCTTCCGAGATATTCATGCGCGGTAGCGTATTGCATAACGCGAACCAGGGCAACGGCGAGGCCGTCGGGAGAAAGTGCGCGTCCGGCTGTCCGCGCCAGCACGGGCAGGTTACGATCCGAGCCCGCGAACTATCGGCTCGACAACGGAACGACATGATGGTTAGACACGCAGCACTTCTCGGCTGGATCGTCTGCGCCGCAGCCTGCGCCGGCCCCCCCGCAGCGCCCCCTGCCCCCACCCCTGCCGC
>CAYXJH010000225.1:0-5678 GCA_964465415.1 uncultured Gemmatimonadaceae bacterium | reverse complement strand
GAGCGGGCCCATGCCGTCGGGGCGGAGCGGGGTGGCTTCGGGCGCCAGGAACAGGGCCGCGGCCGCGAACAGGAGGAGCGCCATGGCCAGGTTCGCCGCGGAGCCGGCGACGGCCACCACCGCCTCCGCCGTACCCCGGGTTACCTGGTCGTAGCGGATGCGACCGCCCACGGGGACGAGAGCGATCGTCAACACGGTTTCGCCCACCGCCGTGCGCCACACGTCGGGACCATGGCCGAGCTGTACGGCCAGGACCCGCCCGCCCTTGGCCCGCACGGCCAGGACGTGGCCGATCTCGTGGATGGCCGTCACCACGATCAGGGCGAGCGCCGCGACCAGGATCGGCATTTCGTAGGATGGCCGCGCGACGCGGCGCGGGAAAGTCCAGCTGACAGCGTCGGCGCCGGTGGGTCGTGGCGGTGGCGCGGCCGCGGGCGAGGGGCGAGAATGGCGGCCATGGACAATGTCACCCATTCGCTGGTTGGCGCAGCGCTGGCCGAGGCGGGTCCGCGCGACCGGTGGGCGCTGGCCACGCCGACGCTGATCCTGGCCGCCAACGTGCCGGATGTGGACGTGGTCTCCTATCTCCTGGTCGGCGAGTTCGGCGCGCTGGCGTGGCGGCGCGGTATCACCCACGGCGTTCCCGCCCTGGTGGTCTGGCCGTTCGTCGTCGCTGGCGTGATGCTCGGCTGGGATGCTTTGGTGCGGCGCCGACGAGAGCCGGACGCGGTGCCCGCGCGCTTCGGTCCGCTCCTGGGCCTGGCCGCTCTGGGCGCGCTGACTCACCCGGCCCTGGACTGGCTGAACACGTATGGCATGCGCTGGTGGCTCCCGTTCGACGGGACTTGGAGCTATGGCGATTCCGTGTTCATCATCGACCCGTGGCTCTGGCTGGGGCTCGGCGGCGTGGTCTTCCTGGCCCGATCGCGCACCCGGACCGCCACCGCGGCCTGGGCCGCCCTTGCCGCGCTCGCCAGCCTCCTGGTCCTGGGCGTCGGCATGGTGCCGGCGCCGGCCAAGGCGATCTGGGTGATCGGCATTGCGGCGTTCGGCGCAATCCGGTGGCTGCGACCGATCCGAGGCGAAGCGCCCCGGCGACGCCGCTTCGCCCGGGTCGCCGTAGTAGGCGCGGCCGCATATGTCATCGCCATGATCGGGACCGCGGCGCTGGCGGAGCGCGGCGCCCGAACGGCCGCGCTATCGCTCGGTCTCGAGCCGGTGGATGTCATGACCGGGCCGCGCCCCGCCTCCCTCATGGAGCGGGACGTCATCCTCCAGACCGGGGACGAGTACCGGCTGGGCACGTGGCGATGGGACCGGCGGCCCCGCCTCTCGCTCAGCGGTGAGGCCGTGCCTCGCCGGCAGGGGCCGGACCGGGTGATCGAGCGGGCGCTCGCGGAACCGGAGGTGCGCGACTTCCTGGTCTGGTCCCGCTACCCCTTCGTCCATGCCGCCCCCGGTCCCGACGGCTGGGTCGTACGGGTCGGCGACACCCGATACCGGGACCGGGGGCTCGGCGGGCTCGAGGTCACGGTGCCCGACTGACGTCCTCGCCCAGCGCCTCCTCCCGGAAGGCCTCGGTGAAGGGGCGGCACTGGGCATGCGCGGTGCACGCGACCCGAACGTCGTACGGCGCGACCCGCTCGAACAGGCTCCGCAGGCTGGCCGCGGCTTCGCCCACGTCGTCGGAATAACCGGGGAGGGCGTGTCGAAAGCCCCATGGCGTCTTGGCCAGCGCGTCGCCTGCGAAGAGGACGGTGCGAGCCAGGTACGCCGTGCTTCCGGGCGTATGGCCTGGCACCAGGAACGCGCGGATGGTGTCGCTCCCCAGCACGAAGGACGTGTCGGACGCGAACGTCGCCACCTCGATCTCACCTCGCCGGGGAGACCGCGGAGGAACCACGCGGTCGGCGGCCCGCGGGATCCACCCCCGGTACTCCGCCTCCCCGAACAGATACGGCGCTTCCGCCTCCGCCAGGTAGAACGTGGCGTCGCGCAGCACCGGCCAGGCCGCGATGTGGTCGCGATGCGCATGGGTGAGGAATACCGCCACCACGTCGCTGGAGTCGGCGCCCATGGTCCGGAGGGCGGCGCGCAGCTCATCCGCGGCGCCCCACCAGCCCAGATCCACCACGGCGAGGCCTACGTCCGTGCGGAAGATCGAGAACATGCTCCCACCCGGCCCCGCCGTGCGGATCGCGGCGCCGCCCACGCCGACCGTGACCGGCGGCGTACAGCCCGCCGCGACCAACAGCGCAAGCAGCAGAACCCTGCGCCGCGTCACGCCCGCGCGATGGAACAGGCGATGTCCATGGCGGCGGTGGTGGCGCGGCCGTCGTGATCGAAGGAGGGATCGAACGCCGTGAGCGAGGCCGCGCCGATACCCGCGGTCCTTGCCGCGGCGGCCGCCAGTGTCCGGACGTCTTCCACGCCCAGCCCGCCCGGCGCGCCGAACGCGTTGACGGCGGCAACGTCCGGGTCGAGCACGTCCAGGTCGACGTGCAGGTAGAAGAGGTCCGCGTTGGCCGCCAGGCGCCCCAACAGCTCGACCAGCCTTTCATCCGCCTGAAGTCGACGCAGCTCCTCGGCGCTGAGCCGGTGTAACCCGAGGGCCGCGGCGAGGGACTGTTCCGGGGAGTCGAGATCCCGCGCGCCCACGAGGACGAGTCGGTGATCCGGGAGTGGTGTGAAGCCGGGAACCGTGGTGGCCAGCTCGCGCCAGCACCGGCCGGTCAGCGTCGCCAGCGCCATTCCGTCCAGCATGCCGCTGCGCGTGGTGTCCGGCGTGTTCAGGTCCCCGTGCGCATCGAGCCAGAGCACGCCTGCCCGATCGGGCCCGAGCCCCGCGACCGTGCCCAAGGCGGAGAAGCAGTTCCCGGCCAGGATGATTGGGAGCTTCCCGTCAGCGCGCGCCTCCCGGACCACGCCGGCGATGGACCGGGCGAGGTCGAACGTCACGGCGATCTCGGTCGCCGGGTCTACGCCGGAAGCGACATGGGTAACCGTGACCGCATGACCGTCCGCCGCGAGCCGGTCTACGATGCCGCTTCGCAGCAGGTGCTCGGGACCGCTGCCCATCCGCGTGTCCCGGAGTCCCGAGTCGTACGGGACCACGATCAGCTCAACGTGCGCCATGGCCTGAATATCGCCAAGCCCGCACCCGTCGGCCATGGCCGCGTAACACCTGACCCGCCGGGCCAACCTTGGTATCTTCCCGTGCGATGACGAAGCATGATGTGAACCGTTCGCCGGACTTCCGCCCCGCTCGCGGTCTCGGCAATCCGCACGTCCAGACCCTTGCCGGCAAGGTGCTGCGGCCGAGCCTGGACATCCGACTGCACCGCGAGCGGGTCGAAACGCCGGACGGCGACTTCGTGGATCTGGACTTCGCGGGCTGGCCGCCGGCAGGTCCCGACGACATGGACGCCGCTCCCCTCGTTCTCGTGCTGCACGGCCTCGAGGGCACATCCCGGCGCCGCTACATGACCAGCACGTACCACGCCCTCCTGGAGGCGGGACTGCGGCCCGTCGCCCTGAATTTCCGGGGGTGCAGCGGAGAGCCGAACCGGACCGTCCGGGCGTACCATTCCGGCGAGACGGAGGACCTCCGGTTTGTCCTGGAGCTGCTCCGGGACCGGTTCGGCGGGCCCATGGGCCTGGTCGGCTACTCCCTGGGCGGGAACGTGGCGCTCAAGTTCCTCGGCGAGGCGGGCGACCAGGCACGTCCCCTGGTCGCGGCCGCGGCCGCGGTGAGCGTACCGTTCGACCTGGCCGCTGGCGCCGACCGGATCGAGGAGGGGCTCCTCGGAAAAGTCTACACCCACTACTTCCTCACGAAGCTCCGCGCCAAGGTGAGGCAGAAGACGGACCTGCTGCGGGACGTGTGCGATCCGGATCAGGTCCTCCGCGTCCGAACCGTGCGCGAGTTCGATGGCGCCGTCACGGCCCCGATCCACGGGTTCCGGGATGCCGACGACTATTATGACCGCTCCAGCTCCGCCGCCTTCATAGCGGGCATCCGGACCCCCACGTTGATCCTCCACTCCCGCGACGATCCGTTCCTTCCGGACGACAGGATCCCGCTCGCCGCCATGGAGGCGAACCCGCGCGTCACACCCGTCATCACCGAGCGGGGCGGTCACGTGGCGTTCGTCGGCGGCAGCCTGTTCCGCCCCGACTTCTGGGCCGAGCGCCGGCTGGCGGAGTTCCTGGGCTCGTGGCTGGGCTCGCGCCGGGGGAGGCTTGACGTCGAGGGAGCCACCCGCTAGCCTCCCGAGACCATGACGAACGCGAACTGGCAGAGCCTGCACCATCATCACCATCACGGCCCGGACGGGTCGCGGTGGCGTGCGTTCGGCGTGTAGGAACCGATCGAATCGCGCGAGCCCACGCGGCCCGTCCCTCCTGGGGGCGGGCTTTTTTGTTCGCCTGTCTCCTGGGGGCGGAACGTTCTGAGCCGCATAGCCACGGAGACCGGGATGAACGACCGACTGCGGATCGCAGTGCCCAACAAGGGCCGCCTCGCCGAGGGGGCGCTGGAGCTGCTGGAACGGGCGGGCCTCGAGCCCGTCATGGCGTCGCATCGCGCCCTGCGCGCGGACCTGGGCCCAGACTTCACGGCCCTCTTCGTCCGTGCCAGCGACATCCCGGAGTTCGTCGCCGACGGCGCCGCGGATCTGGGCATCACCGGGAGCGACCTGGTGGACGAGGCCGGGCGACGGCTCGACACGCTCGCCTCCCTCGGCTTCGGCCGCTGTCGCCTGGTCGTGGCTGCCAGGGACGGGGAATGGGACGATGTGGACGGCTTGCCGGACGGAGTCCGGATCGCCACCTCCTTCCCACGCAGCGCCGCACGCTGGTTCGAGGGGCGGGGCCAACGCATCGAGATCGTGCCGGTCAACGGCGCGGCCGAGATCGCCCCTCACATCGGCGTGGCGGATGTGATCGTGGACCTGGTGGGGACGGGCTCGACGCTCCGGGTGAACGGACTGCGGGAGCTGGCGACTATCGCCCCGGCGGAAGCGGTCCTGGTGGCCCGGCCCCGGTTCGCCGACGGCCCCGACCCGAGCGCCCGCGTCGCCCGGGAGCTCGTGAGCGCCCTGGAGTCGGTGATCCGGGCCGCGGACAAGCGGTACCTCATGGCGAACGTGCCGCGCTCCCGGCTGGCCGACCTGCGGCAGGTCCTGCCCGGGCTCAACGGCCCCACCATCGTGGACGTGCTGGACGGGGGCGCGCTCGTGGCCGCACACGCCGTCGTCGAGCAGGCGGAAGTCTACCGGACCATCGCGGCGCTGAAGCAGCTCGGCGCCGAGGGGATCCTGATCACGAGGATCGAGAGGCTGATGCCATGATCGAGCCTCTACGAATCGCGACGCTGGGTCCAGCCGAGCGGGCCCGCATCCTCGGGCGTGGCCGGGCCCGGAGGACGAGCATCGCCTCGGCCGTAGCAGCTCTCATCGACGAGGTCCGGACAGGGGGTGATGCGGCGTTGCGGGAGCAGGCCCGGCGCCTGGACGGCGTCACCCTCGACGCCCTGGAGGTCCCGGCGTCGGAGTGGGGACGGGCGCTGGACGGGCTCGACCCGCGCCTCCGGCGAGCCCTCGAGGAGGCGGCCGCTTCCATCCGGCGGTTCCATGCGCCTCAGCGGCCAGAAGCGCTCACGCTGGAGCCCGTGCCGG
>CAYXJH010000224.1:0-5681 GCA_964465415.1 uncultured Gemmatimonadaceae bacterium | reverse complement strand
CGCTGCAGGTCGGCCGGCGGTTGGCGGCGTCGCTCCGCGGCGGCGGTGGCGCCGGCACGACTCGCTCCACCCACCGGGTTCGGTCGGGTCTGGTGATCGCCGAGATGGCGCTGGCGGTGGTGCTGCTGGTGGGCGCCGGTCTCCTGCTCCGCAGCTTCCAGCGGCTCATGGCCGTCGACCCGGGCTTCAATGCGGAACGGGTCATCACGTTCCCTCTGTACCTGCCGCCCGCGGCCTACGAGCCCGGCGCGCCCGTGAGGAATCTGTACGACGACCTGATCGCGCGGATCGACGCGTTGCCGGGCGTCACGTCCGCGTCCGCGACGTCAGAGCTCCCGCTGTCGGGTGACGGCAACATATGGAGCTTCACGGCGGAGGGGCGGGACCGGTTGGTGGCCGATGACGAGGTGCAGGACCTGGTCGTCCGGATCGTCCATCCCGAGTACCTGCGCACCATCGGCGCCGGCATCCAGGCCGGCCGGGGTTTCTCCGCGTTCGACGGGCCGGACGCCCCCCGCGTCGTGCTGTTGAACGAGGCCGCGGTCCGCCGCTACTTCCCGGATGAGGACCCGCTGGGCATCTCCATCAGCTTCGGCGATGAACCCGCCGAGGTGGTGGGCATCGTTCGGGACGTGAAGCAGTACGGCCTGCACCAGGCCGCTCGCGCGGAGGCCTATATCCCCCACGCCCAGCTGTCGTCCCGCTCGATGCGCCTGGTGGTCGGCACGGCGGGCGACCCGCTGGCGCTGACCGGCGCGCTCCGCCGCGAGGTCCACGCCCTCGACCCGAACCTCCCCGTGGAGCGCTTCGTTACGCTCGAGGAGGTGGTGTCACGGGCCGCTGCCACTCAGCGCTTCCTGGCCTCCGTGGTCACCCTCTTCGCCGCGCTGGCCTTGGTTCTTGCCGCCGTAGGGATTTTCGGCGTCATGACCAACACGGTCGTCCAGCGTACCCGGGAGATCGGGGTGCGGATGGCCCTGGGCGCGCCGACCGCGCGGATCGTCGGGATGCTCCTGGGCCGCGGCCTGGCACTGGCCGCTGTCGGGGGCGGGATCGGACTGCTGAGCGCCCTCGTGTTCTCCCGCGTGCTCGGCACGCAGCTCTACGGCGTGGCCGCCACCGATGTGCTCACCTACGGAACCGTGACGCTGGTGCTGCTGGCCGTGGCCGCCGTCGCCTGCTACGTGCCCGCCCGCCGTGCCACCATGGTCGACCCCGTGACCGCGCTTCGGGAGGAGTGAACGCATGACGATCCTTCAGGACCTGCGGTACACGGTGCGGCAGCTCCGGCGGACGCCCGGCTTCACGCTGGTCGCCGTGGTGTCCCTGGGGCTGGGCATCGGCGCAAACGCGGCCATCTTCTCCCTGTTCGACCAGGTGCTTCGCCGCCCGCTGCCCGTCCAGGAGCCGGACCGGCTGGTCACCCTGACGTCGCCGGGTCCGAAAGGTGGCAACATCTCGTGCGGGCAGGAGGGTACCTGCGAGGAGATCTTCAGCTACCCCATGTTCCGGGACCTGGAGGCCGCGCAGCTGCCGCTCACCGGCATGGCCGCTCATCGCGCGTTCGGCGCGAACCTGGCCACGGGCGAGCAGACGGTACCGGGCAGCGGCGCGTTCGTCTCCGGCTCCTACTTTCCGCTGCTCGGGGTCCGTCCGGCGCTGGGCCGCTTGCTCGGCCCGCAGGACGACGAGACCATTGGCGGTCATCCCGTCGCCGTTCTGAGCCACCGGTTCTGGGAGACCCGCCTGGGCTCGGATCCGGCCGTGCTGGACCGCACCATCGTCGTGAACGGCCACACGCTCGTGGTCGTGGGCGTTGCGCCTCCAGGCTTCGACGGCATCACGCTGGGCAACCGGCCGGACGTGTTCGTTCCGATCACGATGCGGCGCATCCTGTCGCCGACGGCCCCCGACTTCGACAATCGCAGGGCGTACTGGGTCTACCTGTTCGCGCGCCTGGGGCCCGGCGTGTCGACCGAGCAGGCCCAGGCGGCGCTGAACCGTACGTATCGGCCGATCCTCGCGGAGGTGGAGGCGCCGCTTCAGACGGGGTTGACGGACCAGGCGCTCGCGCAATTCGTCGAGAGAGAGGTCCTTCTCGAAGACGGGCGTCGCGGCCAGAGCACCTTCCAGGACGACGCGCGGACGCCGCTCGTCCTCCTGTTCGGCATCACGGGCATCGTCCTGCTCATCACGTGCGCGAACCTGGCCAACCTGCTGCTGGCACGGGGGGCGGGGCGGGGGCAGGAGCTGACGATCCGGGCCTCGCTGGGCGCCAGCCGGCAACGCCTGGTGGGTCAGCTGCTGACCGAGTCGTCTGTGTTGGCCGTGGCCGGCGGGGCGACCAGCCTCCTCATGGCCGACTGGACGCTGTCTTTCATCGGCTCCTTCCTGCCCGCCGAGGCGGCGGCGTTCGTGGATCTCGAGCTCCAGCCGGCGGCGATGGTGTGGGCTGGCGCCCTGGCCATCGGGACCGGGGTTCTGTTCGGCCTGTACCCGGCCATCCACGCCACGCGCCCCGGGCTGGTCGGGACGTTGAAGGCGAGCTCGGGGCAGCACTCGGGAACCCGCTCGGCGGTTCGATTCCGTACCGCCCTGGTCACCGCGCAGATCGCCCTCTCTATGACGCTGCTGGTGTCGGCGGGACTCTTTGCCCGGAGCCTCTTGGAGGTGAGCCGCGTGGAGCTGGGCCTCACGCCGGAGAATCTGGTTGCCTTCGGCATCAACCCGAGCCTGAACGGGTACGAAGCGGCCGCGTCCCGGGCGCTTTTCGAGCGGGTCGAGCAGGAGCTGGCGTCGATTCCGGGCGTCGTCGGCGTTTCGTCGGCCCGGGTCGCCGTGCTTCGTAACGACAACTGGGCGAACGACGTGTCGGTGGAGGGCGTGGCATGGGAGCCCGGGTTGGACATGTCCGCCCGGTACAACCAGATCGGGCCCGGTTACTTCCGGACGCTGGGCATCCCATTGCTTGCGGGCCGGGAGTTCACCATGGCGGATGCGGGGGAGTCGCCGCGGGTCGCGATCGTGAACGAGGCGTTCGCCCGCAAGTTCGGCCTGGATCCCCGGACCGTCGTAGGCAAGCGGATGGCGTTCGGGTCGAACCAGAGCGAGCTGACCATGGAGATCGTTGGCCTGGTTCGCGATGCGAACTACGACCAGGTCAAGCAGGAGGCACCGCCCCTGTTCGCGACGTCGTGGCGCGAGCACGAGGTGGGGGGCCTCACGTTCTACGTGCGAACCGGGATGGACCCGAGCGCCGTCATGGCGATGGTGCCCGGCGTGATCCGGAGGCTGGACCCCGAGCTCCCGGTGCAGGGACTGAGCACGGTGACCCAACAGGTGAGGGAGAACGTGTTCATGGACCGCATGATCGGCGGCCTCACGTCGGCGTTCGCCGGCCTGGCCACCCTGCTGGCGGCGGTCGGCCTCTTCGGCGTCATGGCGTACACCGTGGCGCAGCGGACGCGGGAGATCGGCGTCCGGATGGCCCTGGGAGCGGAAGGCTCCCAGATCAGGCGCATGGTGTTGGGACAGGTGGGGCGGATGGCACTGATCGGTGGCGCGATCGGTGTGGTGGCGGCGCTGGCTCTGGGCCGGGCGGCCCGGTCGCTCCTGTTCGGCATCGAGGGGCATGACCCCACGGTCGTGGTGGGTGGCATCGTCCTGCTGACGCTGGTCGCCCTCGGTGCTGGTTACCTGCCGGCGCGACGCGCTGCCCATGTGGACCCGATGGTCGCCTTGCGGGGGGAGTGAGATGATGGAGAAGGTGATCCAGGACGTCCGCTACGCTCTCCGCCAGCTTCGTAGGTCGCCAGGCTTCACGGCCGTCGCCGTCGTCACCCTGGCGCTGGGGATCGGCGCCAATGCCTCCATCTTCAGCGTCGTGGACGGCGTTCTGCTTCGGCCGCTGCCGTTCCGGGACGCCGATCGGATCGTGATGATGGGACACCATCATCCCCTGCTGGATCTCGAGGCGAGTATCTCGGCGCCCGGATATCTGCTCTACCGGGAGCAGGACCGAATCTTCGAGTCGCTGGGCGCAGCCACGGGATGGGGCGCGAACCTGAGTGGCGACGGGGAGCCGGTCCGCGTCGAGGGCGCACGGATCACCGCGAACTGGTTCCCGACCCATGGCGTGACTCCGGTGCTCGGCCGCGGTTTCGCGCCGGAGAACGAGGAGCTCGGCCAGGACCGCGTGGTCCTCTTGAGCGAGGGGCTGTGGCAAGGCCGGTACGGTGGTGACCCGTCCGTGCTGGGACGATCACTGCTCCTGGACGGCGAGCCGCACGAGGTGGTGGGTGTGGTTCCCGCCGTGCCGGTGGCGGGCATGCCCTCCTCGCCGGAGGTCTGGGCTCCGCTGGTGATCACGCCGGAACAGGCCGCAGCGACCAACTGGGGCACCGAGTTCCTGACGGCGGCCGGACTGCTCCAGCCCGGCGTGACGCCGGCCCAGGCAAGAGTGCACCTGGACGGGCTCAGGGACGGGATCAACGAGGCGCTGGGGGTGACGATCGAGTGGGGGTTCTGGGTAACCCCCATCCGCGAGTACCTCGTCGGTGACGTCCGACCCACACTCCTGCTGCTACTCGGCGCCGTGGGCTTCGTGTTGCTCATCGCCTGTGCCAACGTCGCCAATCTGCTGCTGGCGCGCGGGACGGCTCGCCGGCGCGAGCTAGCCCTCAGGACCGCCATCGGTGCCCGGTCTGGCCACCTCTCCCGACAACTCCTGACGGAGAGCCTGGTTCTCGGTGTCCTCGGCGGTGCGGCCGGGCTGCTGGTTGCGCGGTGGCTCACGGACGTCTTTGTGGCCCTGAATCCGGCGGCCCTCCCGCAGGCGGGGGCGATCGGCGTCGACGGTCGCGTCGTCGCCTTCACCATGATCGTCTCACTCCTGGCGGGTCTCCTCTTCGGTTGGCTTCCGGCGGCGCAGGCGGGGCGGGCCCACCCCGCTGAAATGCTCAAGGAAGGTGGGCGTGGGGCCGGGGCGGCCTTCGGCCGACGGGGCGCCCGAAGGGCCCTCGTCGTGGGCGAGATCGCGCTGTCGCTGGTTCTCCTGATCGGTGCGGCCCTGCTCGTCCAGAGCGTAGCGCGCATCCAGCAGGCCGATCCGGGGCTGCGGCCGGAAGGCGTGCTGACCCTGCGGGTCGCGCTACCGTTGGCGGACTACCCGGAGCCGGCGCGCCGCCTTGCGTTCTTCCGTGATGCGCTTGCGGAGCTCGAGTCCATTCCGGGCGTGAGCGCGGCCGGCGCGGGGACGACCATGCCCTTCAGCGGGTGGATGCCGACCCGGAGCTACCTGGTGGAGGGATTCGAGACACCGGAAGGGGAGGCGGGTCCCTGGGGTGAATGGACCGTGACCTCGCCGGGGTACCTCGAAGCCCTCGGAATCCCCCTCCTGCGGGGTCGTACGTTCGAGCGGGCCGACGTGGAGGAGGCGCGCCGGGTGGTGGTCGTGGATGCGGTACTGGCCGAGCGGTACTGGCCCGGGGCGGACCCGATCGGACGGCGGCTGTCGTTCCCGGGCGGTGACTGGTACGAAGTGATCGGGGTGGTCGGGAACGTCCCGGCGCAGGGCGTCCATGTCGCGCCAAGGACCCAGCTCTATGCGCCGTTCGGCGTACACTCCGCGAGCCATGCGTTCGTCGCCGTCCGCGGCGCCGGCGATGCCGCCGCGCTTGCGG
>CAYXJH010000223.1:0-5696 GCA_964465415.1 uncultured Gemmatimonadaceae bacterium | reverse complement strand
TCGAGGGGGTGGGGTGCCGTGTGATCGACGTGGGGCTCGTCCCCACGCCCACGGCGTTGCTGGCGATCCGTCACCACGGCGCGGCCGGGGGCGTGGTCGTGACGGCGAGCCACAATCCGGTGGAGTGGAATGCGCTCAAGCTCGCGTCCGCCAGCGGGATGTTCCTGGACACGGACGAGGCCGCCGCCATGCGTTCCTACCTGGATTCCGCGCCCCCCTGGCAGGGCTGGGACGGGATCGGCCGGCTGGAGGAGGACCCCGATGCCGCCCGCAGGCACGTGGACGCCGTCCTCAAGCTGCCCTATCTCGATGTGGCGGCCCTGCGACGGAGGCAGTTCCGGGTGGCCCTGGACTGCGTCCGGGGCGCGGGCGCCCGGACCCTCCCCCTCCTGCTCGATGAGCTCGGCTGCAAGGTGCGTGGCATCCATCTCGACCCGGACGGCCGGTTCCCGCGGAAGCCGGAGCCGGTGGCGGCCAATCTCGGGGAGCTGGAAGGGCTGGTCCGCGATTCGAACGCCGACATCGGCCTCGCAACGGATCCGGACGCTGACCGCCTGTCCCTGGTCGACGAGACCGGCCGGGCGATGGGGGAGGACTACACGTTGGCACTGGCCGCCCGACTCGTGCTCCGGCACCGCCTCGGCGCCGTGGTCACGAACCTGTCCACGAGCCGCGTCGTGGAGGACGTGGCGGCCGCCGCTGCGGTCCCCTTCCATCGCTCCGCGGTGGGCGAGATCAATGTGGCCCGACGAATGCAGCAGGAGGCTGCCGTGGTTGGTGGTGAAGGCAACGGCGGCGTAATCCTGCCCGAGTTGCAGCTGACCCGTGACGCCCAGGTGGCCACCGGCCTGGTGCTCCAGCTGATGCTCGAGACCGGGCGGCGGCCTGGCGAGCTCGCGGCGGAAGGCCAGCGTTATGCCATCGTCAAGGCGAGCATGGACCGGCCGGCGGGGGAGCTGGGTCCGGCGTACGACCACCTGGCCGGGGCGCTCGAGGCCGACGTCGTCGACCGCCAGGATGGCCTGTGGCTCGCTTGGCCGGACCAGAGGAAGTGGCTGCATTTCCGGCCGTCCGGTACCGAGCCCATCGTGCGGATGATCGCGGAAGCGCCGGAAGAGGAGGACGCTCGCGGACTGGTCGAGGCCGCCCGCGAGGCGCTCGAACGAACCTGAGGGGAAGCCGAAACATGTGTGGGATCGTGGGATACATCGGAGCGAGGGACGTCACGCCGCTCCTGATCGAAGGGCTGCGGCGGCTCGAGTATCGCGGGTACGACTCGGCGGGCATCACCATCGCGAGCAACGGTCACCTGGTGACCCGAAAAGCGGTGGGCAAGATCAACAATCTGGAGGATCGGCTCAACAGCAACGGGTTGCCCGCTGCGGTGGCCGGCATCGCGCATACGCGCTGGGCGACCCACGGCGCGCCCAACGAGACCAACGCCCACCCGCACGTCGATTGCACGGGCGACATCGCCCTCGTGCACAACGGCATCATCGAGAACGCCGGCACGCTCAAGAAGAAGCTCATCAGCCTGGGCCACGAGTTCCAGACCGAGACGGACACGGAGGTGATCGCCCACCTGATCGAGGAGACCTATCAGGACTCCCTGGAGGAGGCGGTCCGGGCGGCGCTGACCCAGGTCGAGGGCGCCTACGGGCTTGCGATCATGAGCTCCAGGGAGCCGGGCAAGATCATCGGTGCGCGCCGGGGAAGCCCGCTTCTCGTCGGGATCGGTGAGGCCGACGAGTACTTCATCGCCAGCGACATCGCCGCGGTGCTCGCGCACACCCGTGACTTCGTGTACCTGGAGGACGGCGAGATGGCGGTTCTCTCGAAGGAGGGCTACCAGATCTACTCCCTCAAGGGCAGCGAAGTGACGAAGGAGGTGACCCGCGTCGACTGGGATCTGGACGCCATCGAGAAGAGCGGGTTCGACCACTTCATGATGAAGGAGATCACCGAGCAGCCGGAGACGCTGGAGAACACGATGCGCGGCCGGTTGCTCGAGGAGGAGGGCACGGCCAAGCTGGGCGGCCTCCAGCACCTGCTGGACGAGCTGCGCGAGACCGAACAGATCATCATCACCGCGTGCGGCACGTCGTGGCACGCGGCGATCATCGGCGAGTACATGCTCGAGGAGTTGGCCGGGATCCCGGTCGAAGTCGAATACGCATCTGAGTTCCGCTATCGTAACCCGGTGATCCCGCCCAATACGCTGGTGGTGGCCATCAGCCAGTCGGGCGAGACGGCGGATACGCTGGCTGCCGTTCGCGAGGCGAAGCGCCATGGCGCCACCGCCATGGGCATCGTCAACGTCGTTGGCTCGACCATCGCGCGGGAAACGGACGGTGGCGTCTACATCCACGCAGGTCCCGAGATCGGCGTGGCGTCCACCAAGGCGTTCACCAGCCAGGTGGTCACGCTGGCCCTGTTCACGCTGCTCCTCGCTCGCCAGCGGGGGATGTCCGTGCTCCAGGGCCGGGAGATCGTGGAAGCGCTCCGGAGGCTGCCCGAGCAGGTCGCCCGGGTGCTGGAGCTGGATGACGCCATCCGTGCGCTGGCCCGGACCTACAAGGACGCCGGCAACTTCCTCTACCTCGGCCGCGGGTACAACTTCCCGACGGCCCTGGAGGGGGCGTTGAAGCTGAAGGAGATCAGCTACATCCACGCCGAGGGGCTACCCGCGGCGGAGATGAAGCATGGCCCGATCGCGCTCATCACCGATCAGATGCCGGTGGTGGTGGTGGCGCCGAACGACGCGGTGTACAGCAAGGTGGTGTCGAACATCGAAGAGGTGAAGACTCGCGGCGGCCGGGTGATCGCGGTGGTGAGCGATGGCAACACCGAGCTGGCGGACAAGGTGGACCACCTCATAACGATCCCGGACACGATCGACATGCTCGCCCCGGTCCTGGCAACGGTCCCGCTTCAGTTGCTGGCCTACCACATCGCCGTGATGCGCGGGTGCGATGTCGACCAGCCCCGGAACCTGGCGAAGTCGGTGACCGTCGAATAATCGGTGCGCGTCGTTCTCCAGCGTGTGAGCCGCGGCGAGGTCCGCATCGAAGGGACGGTCGTGGGACGGATCGGGAGGGGCTACGTGGTGCTCGCCGGGTTCGCACCCGACGACGACGAGGCGACTCTGACCTGGATGGCCGAGAAGATCATTGGCCTTCGGCTCTTCGCGGACGAAGCGGGGAAGACGAATCTCGCCCTGGACGAGGTGGGTGGCGCCCTCCTCGTCGTCAGCCAGTTCACGCTCTACGGTGACACCCGGAAGGGACGGCGGCCGAGCTTCACCGGCGCCGCGGGACCCGAGACGGCCATGTCGCTCTATGACCTGTTCCTGGAGATCCTGCGCGGGCTCGCGCCCGGCCGCGTGCAGAGCGGCGAGTTTGGCGCCATGATGGACGTCGAGCTCGTCAATGACGGGCCCGTCACCCTGATTCTCGAGCGGTGAGCACGCCGCCGTTGGTCCTGGCCTCGGGCTCGCCGCGCCGTCGCCAGATTCTCGAGCAGATCGGTCTCGCCTTCGACGTGGAGCCGGCCGATGTGGACGAGACCGTCCTGGCGGGCGAGAGTGCCGCCGACCACGTGCTGCGGCTGGCCGTAGCGAAGGCTCGCGCGGTGGCGACCCGCCGGCCGGAAGCCATGGTCATCGGGGGTGACACCGTCGTCGTCCTGGACGACGCGATCCTGGCCAAGCCCCGGCACGCGGACCATGCGGTGGACATGCTGATGCGCCTGCAGGATCGCACGCACCGGGTGACTACCGGCGTGGCCGTGGTCGCGCCGGGCGACCGGGTCGCGTCCGACGTGGTGAACGTCGATGTCCGTTTCCGGGCGTTCGACGCCGATCTGGCCCGCGCCTACGTCGCCACTGGCGAGCCCATGGACAAGGCCGGCGCGTACGGCATCCAGGGGTCCGGCGCAGTCCTCGTCGATTCTGTCCAGGGCGACTACTTCGCCGTGATGGGTCTTCCCATCGGCGCCCTGATCCGTCTGCTGGGCGACGTGGGTTGGAGCTATCGGTTCCGGGACGGTCTCGTCGGCTAGCCGAACCCGGTGCGGGTCCCGAGCCGCTGCGGAACCGTGCCTTTGTGCTCCGGTGCTCCCATCCCTTATCATGGCCGGATGACAGCGATTCTCGCGATCGACCAGGGGACGTCCGGCACCACCTGCATGGTGGTGGGGAGGGATGGCGAGATCCTGGGCCGGGCGCATTCCGAGTTCCGCCAGCACTTCCCACGCCCCGGCTGGGTCGAGCATGATGCCAACGAGATCTGGGACGTGACCGTCCGCGTGGCCAGGGAGGCCGTCGCGGCGGCGGGCGCGGGTGTCGCCGGGTCCGCGGACGGGGAGCGGGTGGAGCTGGTGGGGATCGGGATCACGAACCAGCGCGAGACCGTGCTGCTGTGGGATCGCGAGACAGGCGAGCCGGTCCATCACGCCATCGTCTGGCAGGACCGCCGAACGGCCGGCCGGTGCCGGCGGCTCCAGGAGGACGGGGCGGAGGACCTGGTTCGCCGCCGGACGGGCCTGGTCATCGACCCGTACTTCTCGGGCACGAAGCTGGAGTGGCTCCTCGAGAACGTCCCCGATGCCGATCGACGTGCCAGGAACGGCGAGCTGGCGGCGGGGACGATCGACAGCTGGCTGATCTGGAAGCTGACCGGGGGGCGGGTCCACGCCACGGATCCGACCAACGCGTCCCGCACCATGCTGTACGACATCGACCGCCGAGACTGGGACGACGAGCTGCTCGACCTGCTCCACGTTCCCCGCTCGATCCTGCCGGAGGTCCGGCCATCCAGCGGCTCGTTCGGCACCACGAACCCATCATGGTTCGGTGGGGCGCTTCCGGTGGCGGGCGTGGCCGGCGACCAGCAAGCCGCCTTGTTCGGCCAGGGCTGCTGGCGATCGGGGTTGGCGAAGAACACCTACGGCACGGGCGCGTTCCTGCTTCTGCACACCGGGGATGAGCGGGTCGAGTCGCAGAGCGGGCTGCTCACGACCATCGCCTGCGATCCGCGCGGCCAGCCCGCGTACGCGTTGGAAGGCGCCATCTTCATCGCGGGGGCGGCTGTCCAGTGGCTCCGCGATGGGTTGGGGCTCCTCCGCGAGGCCGCCGAGACCGCGGAAATGGCGGCGGCCCTCGAATCCAACGACGGCGTCTATTTCGTCCCGGCGTTCGTCGGGCTCGGTGCGCCGCACTGGGACCCGGAGGCGCGCGGGACCATCGTCGGCTTGAGTCGCGGCTCCGATGCCCGTCACCTGGCCCGGGCCACACTGGAGGCCATGGCATTCGCCACCCGTGATGTCCTGCTGGCGATGGAGCAGGACTCGGGGGTGACCGCTTCCGAGCTGGCCGTCGATGGCGGCGCCGCCGCGAACGATTGGATGATGCAGTTCCAGGCTGACATTCTGGACCTGCCCGTGCGACGCCCCCAGAACCTGGAGACCACCGCGCTCGGCGCCGCGGGTCTGGCCGGACTGGCCACGGGGGTCTGGAGCGATGCCGATGGGTTTCTGGGGTCGCGTCCCGAGCCGACGCGGTTCGGGCCCGGGATGGAGGACGCCGCGCGCCAGGCGCTCCTTCGCGGCTGGGACCGGGCCGTCGAGACCGCCCTCCACTGGGCCAGGGCCCAGCATGGCTGACGCCGACCGGCCGACCCGTATCGCCGTGATCGGCG
>CAYXJH010000222.1:0-5785 GCA_964465415.1 uncultured Gemmatimonadaceae bacterium | reverse complement strand
TGACGTGGCCCCGCCGGCGGAGGTCGCGTACGTCCGCCGGCGCGTGTGGCTACTCTGCCCGTCCTGCAAGCGCACGGCGGCGGTGGACGTCAGAGGGGGCGGGCCACCATCAGGCCGTCCTGGCCATCGATCCTGAGGATCCGCTCGGCGAGCGGGCGCTCGCTGATCTCCAGGGCACGACCCACGAGGGGGGCGTGCATGAGGTGCAGGCGCCCGTCGACCCAGATGGCGAAGCCGGTGTGGGCGATATCCAAACCCCGGACCGTGCTGGTCGTCGCGATGATGTCGCCGTCCTGGACCCCGTCCGCGATCGCGGCGATCCCGTCCTGGGGGATGGCGTGGCGTGGCAGCCCGGACAGGCGCGCCTCCGCGGTGCGGATGACCTCCACCAGGGCCGGGTCCTCCACGAGCTTCGGGTAGGCGTTGGCGTTGGTCGACATGAAGGTGATGGGCTCGGTCACGCGCCGACCGCCCAGCTCGGCGGTGACGTCACGAACGAGTCCGAGCCGCTCGTTGTCCGCGATCCACTCGCTGAAGTAGTGGAGCCGGCTCGCGTAGCCGTTCAGCTCTCCTTGCCGGTACCGGATGCGGCGTAGCTCGTAGGTGAAGGAGGCGAAGGTGGCGCGTCGGTCCCGGATGACGCGTGCCAGGGCGAGCACGCTCTCCACGTAGGTCACGCAGTCGAATTCCCGCAGGTTGACGACGACCCGCTCGGGCCCGGGCAGCTCGAGGGTCTGGGGCGTGTAGGGCTCGCCAACGAACGGCCGGCCGATCTCGACGATCAGCCGACCGATCGGGAGCGTGTCCATGCGCTCGGCCCCGGCCCGGGCCACGATGTGGTCGAAGATCTCCACGTCGCGTGGGGTATAGACCACGTCGTCCCGGACCGTCGCATCCTCGGGGACGTCCGCGGGGCCATGCGGCGCCGCGGGTCCGCCGAAGACGCCGCTCCCGGGATCCAGCTCCGCCGCGGCGTCCCTCTCGCCGGGTGCCATCCGGTCCGTGGCAAGGACGCGCCGGGAGATGAACCAGCCGAGCAGCAGGAGCAGGAGGATGATGGCCAGGGCGATCGCGTGTCGCTTTCCCATGCCGCGCCGTCGTGCAAGTGGCGTTCCCGGCCCGGGGCGCGCCCCTGGTCGGCTCCGCGCTTTTGACATACGCGACGACACGGCGGATCTTTGTATGTTCGCGTTGATTCCCAGGTCTACACGCCATGTCCAGACGAACGGAAGCCGGTCTGCCGGTGCTTCGGATGCGTCCCATTCCCAAGGGGCGGAGCTTCGACGCGACGGCGCTGGAGGAGGTGCGGGCGCTGCTGGGTGACGAGCCTCGCCGCCGTGACCTCCTGATCGAGCACCTGCACCGGCTCCAGGACCACTACGGTCACCTGTCGGACCGGCATCTCCTGGCGCTGGCCCGGGAGATGAAGCTGGCCGCCGCCGAAGTCTACGAAGTGGCCACGTTCTATGCCCATTTCGACGTGGTCAAGGACGGCGCTGAGCCGCCGCCGCGTCTCACGCTACGGGTATGCGACTCCATCGCGTGCGAGATGGCCGGCGCCGGTCCCCTCCTGGCGGATCTCCGCGGCCGACTCGGCGACCGTGTCCGGGTGATCCCCACCCCGTGCATGGGCCGGTGTGACCAGGCGCCGAACGTCTTCGTCGGCCACCACGCCGTGGGTCACGCCACCGTGGGGTCGGTGGAGGCGGTGGTCCTGGAAGACGTGGACGACCATGGCCTGCGAGGGTACCGCGACCTGGCCGCCTACAGACGGGCCGGTGGGTACGACATCCTGGCGCAGTGCGTGGCGGGAGACAGGCCGGTCGAGGGCGTGGTCGCCGAGATCGAGGCGTCGCAGCTGAAGGGACTCGGGGGGGCGGGGTTCCCGGCGGCGAGGAAGTGGGGCTTCGTCCGCGCCCAGCCGGCGCCACGGTGCCTGGTGGTGAACGCGGACGAAGGGGAGCCGGGCACGTTCAAGGACCGGTTCATCATGATCCGGGACCCCCACAGGGTTCTCGAGGGCGCGCTGGTCGCCGCGTGGGCGGTGGATGCCGACGCCGTCTACATCTATTCCCGCGACGAGTGGCCGGAGTGCCGGGCGATCCTGGCCCACGCCGTCGGGGAGCTGGAGGCGGACCCGCCGTGCGCCCTCCCGCAGATCCACCTCCGAAGAGGTGCCGGCGCATACATCTGCGGCGAGGAGACGGCGCTGATCGAGTCCATCGAGGGCAAGCGCGGGGAGCCGCGGCTGCGACCTCCATTCCCCGCGCAGAGCGGCGTATTCGGGCGCCCGACGCTGGTCCACAACGTGGAGACCGTCTACTGGATCCCTGAGATCCTGGCGCGGGGCGGCGAGTGGTTCGCGGGCACCGGTCGGCCCGGCCATCCGGGGCAGCGCTACTTCTCCATCAGCGGACGGGTCCGCCAGCCGGGCGTCTACCTGGCGCCCAACGGCATCACGGTGAACGAGCTGATCGACAACTACGCCGGCGGGATGATCGACGGGCACGAGTTCTATGCCTACCTCCCCGGCGGCGCGTCGGGCGGTATCCTGCCGGCATCGCTGGGCGACATCCCGCTCGATTTCGGCGGCGCGCTCGGAGAGTACGGCTGTTTCGTCGGCTCCGGCGCCCTCGTCGTCTTGTCGAACCAGGACAGCGCGAAGGCGGCGGCGCTGAACGTCATGCGGTTCTTCGCCCACGAGTCGTGCGGCAAATGCACGCCCTGCCGGGTGGGAACCGCCAAGTCGGTGCGGCTCATGGAGGGTGGCGACTGGGACGCCCCGCTCCTGCGGGAGCTGGGGGACGCCATGGCGGACGCGTCCATCTGCGGCCTGGGCCAGGCCGCACCCAACGTAATCCGCGGCGTCATGGAGCATTTCCCCCAGGAGTTGGGGTCATGAGCGGCGTTCGATTCACCCTGGACGACCGCGAGGTCGAGGCCCGCCCCGGTGAGACGATCCTCCAGGCTGCCGAGCGCCACGGCGTGCGGGTCCCGAGACTGTGCTACACCGACGGCATGCGGATCGACGGCAACTGCCGCGCGTGCGTGGTGGAGATCGAAGGAGAGCGCGTGCTCCAGCCGTCGTGCTACCGGACGCCCGGACCGGGCATGGTGGTCCGGACGGCCAGCGATCGGGCGCGCCGGTCCCAGGCCATGGTCCTGGAGCTCCTGCTCTCGGACATGCCGGAGACCGCCTACCGGGATGACTCGGAGCTGCGCCTGTGGACCGAGGAGCTCGGCATCGCCACACGGCGGTTCCCCCAGCGCGCCCAACCGCCGCCGGACCTCTCCCACGCAGGCATCACCGTGCGGCTGGACGCGTGCATTCAGTGCACCCGTTGCGTCCGCGCCTGCAGGGAAGTGCAGGTCAACGACGTGATCGGGTACGCCGCCCGTAGCGCCGACGCCCACATCGTCTTCGACTTCGATGATCCCATGGGCCAAAGCACGTGCGTGGCCTGTGGCGAATGCGTGCAGGCCTGCCCCACCGGCGCCCTCATGCCCCGCTCCATCGATGCGGCGGGCGCCACCCTGTTCCAGGCCATCGACCGGTCGATCGGCTCGGCGGCGCGGTACGCCCCGCCCCCCGCGCCCGACGGACGGCCCGGCGGACGGACCGACGGACGGGCCGTGGCATCGCTGTGCCCGTACTGCGGCGTGGGTTGCCAGGTGTTCTATCACACCGAGGCAAACCGGATCACCCACGTGAGCGGACGGCAGGGCCCGGCCAACCTGGGTCGGCTCTGTGTGAAGGGGCGTTTCGGGGTGGACTACGTCCAGAATCCTCAGCGGCTCACGGCCCCGCTGGTCCGCCGAGATGGCATGCCCAAGCGTGGCGACGTCCTGATCGACCCCGAGGACTGGGGCGGCACGTTCCGGGAAGCGACGTGGGAGGAGGCGCTGGACGTGGCCGCCGCCGGGCTCCGCCGGATCCGGGACGAGCACGGCGGAAACGCGCTGGCCGGGTTCGGCTCGGCGAAAGGGAGCAACGAGGAAGCCTACCTCTTCCAGAAGCTGGTCCGGACCGGGTTCGGCACGAACAACGTGGACCATTGCACCCGGCTCTGCCATGCCTCGTCGGTGGCCGCCCTCCTCGAGATGATCGGCTCGGGAGCGGTCTCGAATCCGTTCGCCGACGTCCAGCATGCGGAGGTCTTCATCGTCATCGGCGCCAACCCGCCCGTGAACCACCCGGTCGCCGCGACGTTCATGAAGAACGCCATCGAGCGGGGCGCGAAGCTCATCCTCATGGATCCGCGGGAGACGGAGCTGGCCCGCCTCGCCACGTACTCGTTCCAGTTCCGCCCGGGCACGGACGTGGCCCTGCTCAACGCCATGCTCCACACCATCGTCGCGGAGGACCTGGTCGACCACGCGTTCATCCGCGAGCGGACCGACGGCTGGGAAGGGTTCCGCCGCGGGATCGCGGCGTACGCGCCGGAGACCATGGCACCCATCTGCGGGATCCCGGCGGAAGACATACGGGCGGCCGCGCGCCTCTATGCCACGGCCGGCACCGCCATGATCTTCTGGGGGATGGGCATATCCCAGCACACGCACGGCACCAACAACTCCCGGTGCCTGATCGACCTGGCGCTGGTCACCGGCCAGATTGGACGGCGCGGAACCGGGCTCCACCCCCTGCGCGGGCAGAACAACGTCCAGGGCGCCTCGGACATGGGCCTCATACCCATGGTGTTCCCCGATTACCAGAACGTCTCGGACGACGACGCCCGCGCCCGCTTCGAGGAACTGTGGCACGCCCGCCTCGATCCCGAGCCCGGGCTCACCGTGGTCGAGATCATGAACGCCGCGCTCCGGCGGGAGATCCGCGGCATGTACATCATGGGCGAGAATCCGGCCATGTCCGACCCGGACCTGGCCCACGCTCGGGAGGCCCTGGCCACCATGGACTGGCTCGTGGTCCAGGAGATCTTCATGACGGAGACCGCCGGGTTCGCCGACGTCATCCTGCCGGCGTCCGCGTTCCCGGAGAAGACGGGCACGTTCACCAACACCGACCGCCGTGTCCAGCTGGGGCGGCAGGCGCTGGAGCCGCCTGGCGACGCCCGTCAGGATCTATGGATCATACAGGAGCTGGCCCGCCGTCTCGGTCTCGAATGGGGCTACACCGGCCCCGCGGACGTCTTCGCCGAGATCCGCCGGTGCACGCCCAGCATGGCCGGCATCACCTGGGATCGCCTAGAGCGCGAGCACGCGGTGACCTATCCGTGCCGGGAGGAAGGGGACCCGGGCACGGAAGTGCTCTTCGAGGACCGGTTCCCCACCGCCAACGGGCTGGGCTACCTTAAGGCCGTCGATCATACCCCTGCCGCCGAGGTCCCCGACGACGACTATCCGCTGGTCCTCATAACCGGGCGACTGCTGGAGCACTGGCACACCGGCGCCATGACGCGTCGCGCCGCCGTCCTCGACACCATCGAGCCGCTGCCCATGGTCTCGCTGAACCCGGCGCAGATCGCCGAGCTCGGCGTCGAGCCCGGTGACCCCGTGACGCTCGAGACCCGGCGAGGAACCGTCACCGCGCTGGCGCGGACCGACCCCTCCATCCCGCCGGGCGCCGTCTTCCTGCCGTTCTGCTACGCCGAGGCGCCGGCCAACCTGATGACGAACCCGGAGCTCGACCCCGACGGCAAGATCCCAGAGTTCAAGTACTGTGCGGTCAGGCTCAGCTCGGGCGGCGACGTGCGGCCGGCGGCCTTCGCGGCGGCGGAGCGGGAGGAGAACGGAGGGGGGGATAGCCGCTAGTTGCGGCGGTGGG
>CAYXJH010000221.1:0-5878 GCA_964465415.1 uncultured Gemmatimonadaceae bacterium | reverse complement strand
CACAGCCATGCCCCCCCCCCCACCCCCACCCCCACCCGCGTTCACGGACTCGCACCCGCGAATCCCCCCAATTCCTTCGAAACTCCCCTCAGCTCCCCGCCGCCACCCAGTCGAAATACCCGATCATCATCTCCTCCCACGTCTGCTCCCCGAACAGAACCTCAGCCGTGGGGTCGGGGTTCGAGGGGTTGTCGGGGGAGTTGTCGAACCAGCCGGTGGCCCGGAGACGTGAGCCGGCGGGCGTGAAGATGGGGCGGTCGGGCTTGTAGGTGATCTGCCAGTTGAAGTCGTAGCGCGGGACTTCCAGCAGGTGGTCGGCGGTCCCGTCCTCGTGGACCAGCTCGTAGCGGAAGGCGGCGCCCCGGTTGTGCATGTGGGGGAAGAACTCGAGGATGTATCCGTCCTCGCGGAACTCGTGTTCGCCCGGGACCTCGTAGGAGGGCGCGCCGGGCGGGATTGCGAACTGGTTGTTGAAGGCGGACCTCGTCCGCACCTCCCGGTCGGGCGGCGCGTCGGCGAAGACGAGGCCCAGGGTGCTCCGGTCCGTGGCCGGCACGCCGTTGGTGTTGTAGTGCAGCTGGAACTTGAGCCATGCGCCGGCGGGGAGCCGCTTGGCCATGCCGCTAGGGAAGACGACGCCGTGGTTGCCGGGGGCGTAGCCGGCGAAAAACCCGGCGATCCCGCCCTGCCGGCGCTCGGCGTCCGGCTCCTCGAGGAAGACCAGGGCGTGGTGCGTGACCTGGGGCGCCGTCGGCCGGATCTCCATGGCCTGGACCCACCGGTCTTCCGGGAAGTCGGTCTTCACGTACATGTACTGGTACTCGACCATGCCGTCGGCGGGGACGTCGAAGGCCTCGGGGATTGGGATCACCGCGTCGGGCTCGCCGATGCTCCAGCCGTCGGCCCACCGCAGCGCCGCGGGCGCGTCCCGCTTCCGGCCTTCGGGCATGCCTCCGTCGATCCAGGCGAACAGGTCCCGCGCATCCCGCTCGGACAGGCTTCGGTCATTGGCCCACGCCCCCACCTCGGGGTGCGCGAACCAGGGCGGCATCCGCCCGCTCTCCACGACGAACCGGATCATGGGCGCGTAGGCCCGCACCTGCTCGTAGCGCTCCAGCGGGAACGGCGCTACGCCGCCTGCGCGATGGCAGCTCTCGCAGTTCTGCTGGATCAGCCGGCTGATCCGGCCGTGGTACGTGACCCGCGCGGCGGGCGGCTCGACGCCGGGCGGCGGCGCCAGGAGGCAGCCCTCGGCTCGCGTTGAGGCGAGGTGCACCTTCTCGCCGTTCAGCACGCGTTCCAGCGCCTCCCTGAGGTACGGATGGTTCGCCCGCGGCCTGCTGTACGACAACCCGTACTGGTCGTCGATGGCGCCGCGGTATCGGAGCGTGCCCGCCCGGTCGATCACGAACGCCTCCGCCGTCGTCGTGGGCTGGAGGACGCGCGCCAGCCGCCAATCCACATCCCGCACGTAGGGGCCCGCCAGCCCGAAGCGGGCGGCATCCTCACGCATCTGCTCCCTCGTCTCCGCTTCATTCACGTTCACGTACACGAACGCGACGCCCCGCCCCGCGTACTCCTGCTCGAGCCGGGCGATGGCCGGGCCGTAGCGCTGTGCCACCGGGCAGGCGCCGTCGCGCATGACCACGACCACAACCTCCGCCTCGCTGGCCAGCAGCCGGTTCAGCCCGGTCCGCCGCCCGTCCAGGTCGCGGACCGTCACATTGGGCACCCGGTCCCCGACGGCCGAGCCGGTGATGGTGAGCGGGGCGGATGACGCCGCGCCCGTAGACACGAAGTATCCGGCGCCCACCAGGACCATGAAGGCGGCGATGATAACGAGGAAGCTGCGGTGCATGGGTCGCTCCGGAAGGGGACGGGGATCAAGGAAGGCGCGGCGTCGGACGAAAGAAGGATAGGAAGGGGAGGCGCCGCGGGGCAAGGAATTCCACGCGTAGGAATGCTCAGCCCGATTCGCCCGAGCCCGCGTTCAGAGGCGGCGTGCCTCGATCGCGGCCCGGATCGCCGACCGGCCCCGCTCGATCATCCCCGGGTCCCGATACAGCATGTACAGGTAGTTGGCCAGCTCGAGCGCCGCGTCCAGCTCGAACGCGAGCTGCTCCACGTCCGCCGACGCATCGAGCTCGCCACGCGACTGCGCCGCCCGGCCCGCTCGCGCCAGTCCCTCCAGCCACAGCCGATGATCCGACGCCACCTGCTCCTGGATCTCGCCCGGCCGGGCATCGAACTCGCTCAGCAGCCCCGCGAAGAAGCAGCCGCCCGGAAACACGCTCCGCTCCACGTACGACAAAAACGCCTCGCACAGATCTTCCAGCTGCCCGATCCCCTCCGGCGCCGCCAGCCCCGGCCCCAGCACCTCACGGACGAAGACCTGGCGCGCCGCCTCGATCGTCTCCAGCTGGAGCCGCCGCTTCGATCGGAAGTGGGCGTACACGCCGCTCTTGCTCATGCCCAGCGCGTCCGCCAGCCGGCCGATCGTCAGGCCGCCCAGCCCCTCCACGGAGGCCAGGTCCATCGCCTTCTTCAGGATGGCGGCGTGGGTTTGCTCGCCGTCCGACCGCCGGCCGTCGTGTCCGTGTTGCGGGGTGCTCGACGTCATGGTTGACAACTATAGCACGATCGTGCAACCTTAGATAGCACGGTCGTGCTAATTCGCCACCGGATGGAGGATGCCATGAACGACAACGTCGAGACGGTTCGCCGGATGATCCACGCCATCATGCACGGTGACGTGCCCGCCTTCCTGGCAGGCCTGGCCGATGACGTGCGCTGGGAACACCATCCCACGGGCAACACGGCGCAGGCTCGAGACGTCCCGTACATGCGGCTACGGCGGGGCCGGGAAGCGGCGGCCGGGTTCTACGACGACATCACGGAGGCCTTCGAGCTGCACTCCCTGAACCCCCACTCCTTCCTTGCGGGGGATGACCGGGTGGCGGTAGTGCTCGAGTACGAGCTCACGGTGAACGCCACGGGGAAGCGTGTGCACGACGAGGAGGTCCACCTCTACGAGTTCGACTCCGACGGGAAGGTGATCGCCTTCCGCCACTTCCTGGACACCGCGAAGGCCATCGCGGCCCATTCCTGATCCGGCGGGCGGGCCGCGCAAGGGTCACGTCCCTTCCAGCATCTCCACGCGCTCGACCCAGCGGGCCAGGTCGGAGCGGGTCACGATCCCTTCGACCCGGTCCCCGCTGGCCACGACGATCCGCCCGCCGTCGGCGCCGCCGATGCGCTCGAGGACGGCAGACATCCGTTCCCCGGGCGAGACGACCTCCAGCTCTTCCCTGGGCCTCATGACATCCCGGACCGTGCGTTCGCGCCAATCGGCGCGTGGCACGGTCTTGACCCGGTCCAGGATTACGAGCCCCGCGAGCCGACCGTCGTCCACTACCGGGTAGGCCCGGTGTCGCCCGTTCAGGATGAACGTCTCGACGAAGTCCTGGAGCGGCATGTCCGACGGAACGGTCTGCGGCTCCCTGCTCATGAGCGTGTCCACGGTGACGCCCTCCAGCGACGCGCTCAGGACGTGCTGGCGGAGCCCCGCCTCCGCGGCGGTGCGCACGAACCAGCCGATGAACAGGAACCAGAGCCCGCCGATGAGGGCGCCGGCGAAGAACTGGAGCAGGCCGAGCGCCATGAGGGCGTAGCCCAGGACCTTGCCGCCCATGCTGGACCAGCGGGTGGCCTTGCGCAGGTCGCCCGTGAACTTCCAGACCGCCGCCCGGAAGAGCCGCCCGCCGTCCAGCGGGAACCCCGGGAGCAGGTTGAACACGGCGAGCGCCACGTTGATGAACGCCAGGTACCGGGCGACGGCGACGATGGCGGGTGGCCAGCCGGCGATCGCCCCGGCCCAGGCCAGCACGCCGAAGAGGACGGCGATGCCCAGGCTGGAGACGGGGCCGATCCCGGCGATGGCGAACTCGTCGCCCGGCGTCTCCGCTTCCATCCGGGTGTGGGCCATCCCGCCGAACACGAAGAGGGTGATCCCCTCCACGGGTATGTCCCGCCGGCGCGCCACCACGGAATGGGAGATCTCGTGGGCCAGGAGCGAGGCGAAGAAGAGCAGCGTGCCGATCAGCCCCATGGCGATGTATACGCCGGTGTCGAGGCCCGGCACCGTCGCCGGGAAGACGCCGAACGTGAAGGTCCAGAGGATGAGGAAGAAGATAATGAACCAGGAGTAGTCGATCCGGATCTCGAACCCCAGGACCGAACCCAGTCGAAAGCCGCGCATGGTGGCTCCTCGTGACGTGCCGGCCGCGGGAGCGGCCCGCTCCCGGCGAGCGGTTGGGAGTCGCTGCAGGTCGCGAGCCACGACCGGGGTCCGACGTTGAATCGGAACTGCGCCGCTGGTAGATTGGGCTCCATCGCGTCGCTACCCATGCTCTCGCGCGTCTCCCCGAACCGCTCGGACCATGCACGAATACACTGCCTTCAGGGCCTCCATCCGGATCATAGCGTTCGCCTCGTACGTGGCACTGGCTTCGTCGCCTGCGTACGCGCAGGCCGCCGCGACCACCGACCCGGCGACTCAGCCGGTGCCGCGCTACGCCATCGAGGACTTCATGGCCACGGTGCGGATCACCGGTGCGTCCTTCTCGCCCGACGGGAGCAAGCTGCTCTTCTCGACGAACGAGACGGGTGTCTTCAACGCGTACGAGGTCCCCGCGGCCGGCGGCCCGCCGAGGCAGCTGACGCACTCGACGGACGACGCGATCTTCGCCGTGGGCTACTTCCCGGAGGACGAACGCTTCCTCTACTCGAGCGACGGGGGCGGCAATGAGCTGACCCACGTGTTCGTGCGGGAGCGCGATGGCACGGTCCGGGACCTGACGCCGGGCGACGATGTGCGCGCGTCGTTCCGCGGCTGGGCCCACGACAACCGGTCTTTCTTCGTCCAGACGAACGAACGCGACCCGCGGTTCATGGACCTCTACGAGTATTCCGTCGACGACTATGCACGGCGGCTCGTCTACACCAACGAGGACGGGCTGTCGGTCGGCGCGATCTCGCGGGACAAGCGGTGGCTCGCCCTGGTCCGGTCGCGCACGACGAGCGACAGCGACATCTACCTGCTCGAGCTGGCGACCGGAACGCTCGAGAACATCACCGAGCACACGGGCACCGTGTCGAACTCGCCCGCCGCCTTCACACCGGACAGCCGGGCGCTCCTCTACACGACGGACGAGGGGCACGAGTTCGCGTGGCTCGCACGCCACGACCTCGAGACGGGGGAGAAGTCGGTGGTGCTGCGGCCCGACTGGGACGTGTGGGGCGCGAGCTTCTCGCGCAACGGCCGGTACCTGACCGTCAGCATCAACAACGACGCGCGCACCGAGCTTCGCGTCTTCGAGGCGGCGACCATGCAACCCGTGTCCCTGCCCGCCATTGCCGGCAACATCACGGGGGTGCTCTTCTCGCGGGACGAAAGCCGCATGGCCTTCTACGTGAACGACAGCCGCACGCCGAGCGACCTCTTCGTCACGGACGTCGGCGCGGCCGCTGAGCCGACCCGTCTCACCCGCTCGCTCAGCAGGACGATCGACCCCGCGCACCTGGTCGATGCACAGGTAGTCCGCTTCGCGTCCTACGACGGGCTCGAGGTCCCCGGCATCCTCTACCGCCCCCACGGCGTCAGCAGCACGAGCCCGGCCCCCGCCCTCGTCATGGTGCACGGCGGCCCGGGCGGCCAGGCCCGCGTCGGCTACAACGCGCTCATCCAGTACCTGGTCAACCACGGCTACGTGGTGTACGACATCAACAACCGCGGCAGCTCCGGCTACGGCAAGACCTTCTTCGGCCTGGACGACCGCCGGCACGGCGAGGCCGACCTCGGCGACGTGGTCGCCAGCAA